>CAZADN010000050.1:0-11750 GCA_964483895.1 uncultured Legionellaceae bacterium | reverse complement strand
TAAATTTCACAAAAGAGGCGAAAATGCTAGCTAATCTCCAATTTTTACGCCCTTGGTGGCTTTTATCATTAATTCCTTTAATAATTCTTGGCGCAATTTTATTTAAAAAACGCATTAAAAACTCCACTTGGCGTAACGTTTGCGACTCTAAACTTTTACCGCATTTAATTATAATCAATGATAAAAAACGCCATTTTGGGCCTTTTATTTTATTAATGATAAGTGGGTTAAGCATGGTTGTAGCCCTTGCGGGCCCCGCTTGGAAAAAAATAAATGTCCCAACGTATCAGCAAATTCAACCAAGAATAATCCTCTTGGATATGTCAGATAACATGTACGACAACGACTTATCACCTGATAGATTAACGCGCGCTAAATTTAAATTACACGACTTATTTACACATAAAAGCTCAGGTCAATTTGCATTAATAGCCTATACAAGCGAGCCATTTATCGTATCACCTTTAACCGATGATGCCCAAACAATTGACACATTAGTTCCAGCTTTAACTGAAAACATTATGCCTGTTGGTGGAAACAATCTCGAAAAGGCTTTAATTGCTGCGCAAGAATTATTTAAAGCCAGTGGTACAACAGTTGGAGATATTTTAATCTTAAGTGCAACAATTCCTGATAATAAGGCCATTGAAACCGTACGTAAACTAACTAAACAAGGCATAAACACCTCTATTTTACCAATAATCGCCGACAAAAATGCCAATGCATTTTTTACTGCTTTTGCTAAAGCTGGAGAGGGACATCTTATTGATTATACCTTTAACTCTGACGACATTACCAAATGGCTTAAATCCACTAAAATTAAAAGTTCCTTTAAAACAAACGACCTGAAAAATATTCCTCTCATGCGTGACGAGGGGCGACTTTTCATATTATTAGCAATAATCTTACTTCTACCATTTTTTAGACGTGGTTATTTTGCGAGGATAAGCGGATGAAAATTACACGTCATACTTTCAGTCTATTGCTTATGTTATTTGCATTAAATAGTCATGCGTTTACTTGGCAAGATTTATGGAAAAGTAAAAATCAACAAGCTAAAGAAATGATGAAAAATAACGATTTTTCATCCGCCAAAAATACGTTTAAAGACGAAAATTGGCGTGCGGTTGCAGCATTTAGGGCTAAAGACTACCAAATGGCTGCGGATTTTTTTGCTAAGTCCACCACAATTGATGCCCCTTATAATCTAGGCAATGCTCTTGCTAATCTTGGTAAATATGAAGACGCTATAAATGCCTATGATAAAATGTTAACAATTGATAAAAATCATGAGGATGCAAAACATAATAAAAAAATAATTGAAAAACTGTTACAGCAACAAAAAAAACAAAACAATAAAAATAACAACCAAAAAAAATCAAAAAATCAACAAAAATCCGAGAATAAAAATAACTCTAAAAATCCCAAAGAACAAAAACAAAATACTGATAATCCACAACAAAATCCACCAAAAAAAGATAAAAACCCATCAAAAAACACCAAACAAGACAAGATTAAAAAACAAAATAAACAAAATGCCAACAAGAAGAAAAGTGGCAAAAATCAAATGCAAGAACAATGGTTAAAGCTTATTCCAGATGATCCAGGCGGACTACTTCGCGAAAAATTTAAACGTGACTATTTGCGTAGACGAGGGGAGTTAAATTGATGAAAAAAATTTATTCAAAATTTGCGGCATATTTTGTCAAAAATTTGCTCTGTACACGACAAAAATTAAAATGCTCCAGATTTGTCGTCCCCGCGCAGG
Source organism: uncultured Legionellaceae bacterium (assembly GCA_964483895.1). Lineage (GTDB taxonomy): Bacteria > Pseudomonadota > Gammaproteobacteria > Legionellales > Legionellaceae > 2-12-FULL-35-11. The sequence goes on along the minus strand of CAZADN010000050.1, from coordinate 9,982 downwards.
CGGGGATCCATGCTGACAGTAGCACAATGCCACAAAAATGGATTCCCGCCTGCGCGAGAAAGACAATAGACTTCTTTCGAAACTCTACTGCAGAGGCAAATTGCTGCGTCGATTCGGTGCTCGAATCCTCATGTACCGACGTGTACACTGCGGTTCTGCGCTCCGAGTCTCCTTGCACTTTGCGCTCTGCAGCGAGTTTCGAAAGAAGTCTAATCTCGTTTTTGTCGTGTACAAAGAAAAATTTGGTATTTATAACATTATTATTTTTTAATTACTTGGCCCATGCCTCAATTATTGCTAACTATTCGCAACAAAATGTTACATTGGGAGAAACCCTACAATTAACTTTAACAATTGATAGCGCAACTAAAGGCGGCGCGCCAAATGTCATGCCTCTTTTAAAGGACTTTGAAGTATTAAGCACCGAGCGCCGCTATTCTTTTACGAATATTAATGGCAAAACTTCTTCAAAATCCCAATGGACCATACTTTTAAAACCCAAACATGCAGGCACAATAACAATCCCAGCCCTTACCATTGGCAAAGAAAACAGTAACCCTTTAACAATTAGCGTTGCAACAGCTAGCACTAAAGACGACAAAACCTACAATAACAATTCAACTTACACCATTCTTAAAACTAAAATTAATGAGCGCGAGCCTTTTATTAATCAACAAACTCTTTATACAGTTAAACTATATAACCGCCAACAGTTATTTAATGGTCAATACAAAGCCCCTGAAGTTGAAAATGCATTAATTGTGCCGCTTGGTGAAGGCAAAAGCTATCAAACTACCTTAAAAGGGGAAATTTATAACGTTGAAGAAATAAACTACGCAATATTTCCACAAAAAACAGGCAAAATATCAATAACTCCCCCAGAATTTACTGCCGAGATTATTGATGGCTTTAACCCAACCAGGATTCATCTCGCAGCTAAACCAAGCAGTATAAATGTCAAACCATTAAGTGCAAAGCAAGATATCAGCGATTGGCTAGCGGCTGAAAATGTCACCATAAGCGAGGAATATGATAATCCCACAACAAATTACAAAGCTGGTGATACCATAATTAGAAATATCACGCTTAAAGCATCAGGAATGGTTGCACAATTACTTCCAAAACTTACTTTTACTAGCAATGATAATTACAATGTCTACGCAAATAAACCACATGTGGAAAATACTTTAATTGATGGAAAAATTATTGCAACCGCAACTTATAAAGTAACATATTTACTCACTAAAGCTGCAAATGCCAAAATCCCCGCTATAACAGTGCATTGGTATAACATTGATACTAAAACCAACTTAACTGCTAATTTACCAGCCAAAACTATCAACGTTACGGCAAATGCAAGCAAAAAAATTAATAAGATTCCTCAAGAAATAGAAATAAGCACCGAACCTCAAAATAAATTTCAACCAATATGGCTACTAGCAATCACAGGAATAATCTTAAGCCTAGCCGTATTGGTTTATTATTTTCGAAAAAGCCGAAATGACAATTTTACTGCAAAACCCAAATTTTCATATATTAAAAAAGAAAATTTAAAAATAGAATTTAATCCATCTCTTAATATTATTCAAAAAGCATGTAAAGCTAACGACCCGGTCGCGACACGCCAAGCAATATTAGCATTTGCGCGCCAAGAATGGCCGGAACTTAAAATTTTAAATTTAAATAACATTCCAATTAATGACCCTGAATTTAAACAAGAAATCACTAAATTAACTGCCTGTCTCTACGCAAAAGATCAAAACAATACCTGGGATGGCGCAAAGTTATGGCAAATTTTTTCCAAATTAAAAACTAAAAAACCTAAAAATAAAACTAAAAAAACCCTCCCTCCTATATATTTGCATTAAGGAACAAAATTGAAAGCAATAATACTTTTATCAGGCGGCCTAGACTCAACTACCTGCCTTGCATATGCAACATCTAAAAATTACGAATGCTATGCCTTAAGCTTTTTCTACAACCAAAAACAAAAATCCGAATTATCTGCTGCCAGTAATATTGCTAAAGAATATAAAGCTAAACAACATCAAATTATTGATATAACTAGTATAACTGCTTTACAAAATACTTCTTTAGTCGATAAAAATATTAAAATTGAAGACTACTCTGGCACCGATAATATCCCGAATACTTACGTACCAGCAAGAAATACTATCCTCTTATCTATAGCACTTGGATATGCTGAGGTTATAAAAGCTAACCATATTTTTATTGGCGCAAGTCACATTGATTACTCAGGATATCCTGATTGTCGCCCTGAGTATTTTGAAGCATTTAGAAAACTTGCTAATCTTGCAACTTGCCAAGCTGTTAACGGAGAAAAAATTAGCATAGAAACTCCTTTATTATATTTAAGTAAAGCTGAAACCATTAAGCTTGGAATGTCTTTAGGAGTAGATTATAGTAAAACCATTACCTGTTATCGTGCAAATCAAGACGGAATGGCTTGTGGAACGTGTGATAGCTGCCATCATCGCAAAAAAGGCTTTAAAGATGCTGGGGTGGTTGATCCGACACGCTATTTAGTCTAATGTAATCTAATACATTTTGGGAACAACATTTATGCTGAAGCGAGCTTTCATAATAGCCTTATCAACCATCCTATTAACTAATTGCACTTCTTGGCGTAATGTCGCAGACACATCTATCTCAGAAATAGCAACAAAAAGCACATCCGCAAAACAATATATCGCAAAATTATGGTTTAAAAAGAAGCCTAATGCCACACAATCTATGCCACAAATGCTAGCCTATACTAGCATACCACAATATACCGAACCATTTTCCAAAGTAAAAATAACCGGCAAAATAGATGTTTATTTACACACTGGCACAAGATTTAATAAAATCGTATTTCATGGTGCTGAAGAAGACATCAAAAACACCGACAGAAATGTAAAAAATGGGTTTCTCAATATCAATCTAGATAAAAAGCTCCCTAAATATGGTTACATGAAAGTTGACATCTACACGCCAAAACTTACATCTTTCACATACCATGGCTCAGGTAATATATTTGCCAAAGGAGTAACGTCTATCTGTACTGATATAGAGATAGATACCGATAAAAGCGCAACATTTGAAGGATCTTTTGGTTTAGGTCGCGCTAAATTTTCTAATGTTGGTTATTACAAAATTAGCGGCATACGCGGTTGTGAGACGAATCTAATACTAATGGATAATGCTAAAGTAAATTTAACTGGCTATTCGAATGTAGCCAACCTTAATATGGGCGGTAATAGTACATTAAACCTATATTGGGTAAAAAGCCATACTATACATATTAAATTAAAAGACAATGCTTGTGCGCAACTATCAGGCGTTGCGAATATTTTAAACTCTGAGCAATGGGATAGATCGCATTTAGACAGTCGTTATCTGATAGCCCAAACGAGCTTTGTAAAAACCCATGACTACTCAGTTGCCAATATCTCAGTAATCAAAAATCAACATACTTTGGCAAAAGATAAAAGTAATATCTACTATTATTCTCTACCAGAAAATAAAACCGACTTCATGGCAAAAGATGGTTCAGTTTTAGATATGCGCGAATGGGGTTCTGCTTATTAAATGATTTATTTTTTATACGTACTTGCAGGTATATCAACCGGCATTTTATCAGGATTATTTGGCATAGGCGGGGGGATTATTATTGTCCCAACTTTACTTATTATTTTTAAAAATTTACATTTATTCCCCATAAATAGCATTATGCCAATAGCAACCGCGACATCCCAAGCCGCAATTATCTTCACCTCAGCCTCTTCTGCTTTGGCTTACAACAAACAAAGTTTAATTATTTGGCCAGTTTTTTGGAGATTTTTACCAGGAATCAGTTTGGGTATCATCTTCGGTAAAATATTAGCACAATACCTTTCAAATGAAACTTTAATCAAAGGTTTTGCTATATTCTTAATCGTAATCGCAATTCATCTTTTCTTTAAAAAAGATAAAGACGCCACAACACATCCGCAAAACATGACCTTATTTACACAAATACTGGTTTTTATATTATCAATTTGCATTGGAATTCTAGCAATGTTTTTTGGAATAGGCGGCGGCATCATGATAGTACCAACATTTTTATTTCTAGGCCTAAATATCCGTAATGCCGCAGGAACCTCCGCTATGTGTGGGGTATTTATAGCTTTAATGGCAACCTTAATATGCATGATAATCAAAGTAGACCATCATTATACCTATCCTGGCCTTATCGGGAATGTATACTGGCCGGTGGCTCTTATTATAACTAGCGTTAGCGTATTTTGCGCGCCAATTGGGGTTAAAATTGCCGGGAAATTCCAGCAAAAAATTTTACGCAAATTATTTTCTATTATTCTAACTTGTATAGCAACACATCTCATATTTTTTAGATGACTGCTATACTCAATTAAATACCTTAATTTTATGCCTACATTTTTAAATGAAATTAAAACTAACCAACTTAATCCAATTATTTCTTTCCGTGACTCTTATCATAATATTCTTGTGGATAAAAGGCACACCGTCGGAAGGTAATATTTTAAAATATAAATTAAATCAAATTATCAATGAAGTTGATTACACGCGCTACACTGTAAAAGCGGCTATGTTACTAAATAAGATGCAAACAAAGCAGAATGCAAATAAAATTGTTCTTGTAAATATTAGAGACTCTAAGTACACATTAGAATCAGATAAAATATCTAATATATACAAAATCATTCAAAAGATAATTAACAAACTACTAAAAGGTAACCCCAAAATAATCGCATCCGATATAATTATTACCCATCCTATTACGGAGTTAGCTAAGGACATAGAGGATGTTATTCATAAAAATATACTAAGCGACCCCCAAACACTCAATCTTTTAGAAAAGTATGATGAGAGTTTTAAAGACACAATTGCCAAAAATAACATAATCCTACCAATCTTACAGACCTCTGGATATATTCAATATGGTAAATTGCCTAAACCAATTATTAAAGTCCAAAAAGATAACTATCCGCTATATAACATTCACGGATATATCGCAAATTATAAAGGGCTACAAGATTCGGCAAAATATAGTGGATTTACAAATACATTTGTAACTAATATTTACGCTAATAACAAACACCCTTTATTAGTCAGAAATAACAAAGATGTTTATCCCTCATTAGCTTTAGCAATAGCCATGCAACTTTTCCCAGATCGCAAAATTAAAATTAATACTACGCGCGTAGGTCAGCATATTTTTGTAAGATCTATAAACTTTGGAAGCCAAATAATTCCAACTGGCATAGCAAGTGACATATATACTCCTTTTAACCAAGGAGTATTCGCTCCAAAACAAATAACCGTCAAAAACCTACTATCAGATGAATTCGACTTAAGTAGTCTTGATAATGCGATAATAATTTTAAATACTAACCTAGACCATTTGGGTAATAATTTTGATACATTACAAACAAAGTACAACATTAATGCGCAAATCAGCATGTTAAATTCTATTCTTAGCGATATCTATCTATATTCACCTTATTGGGGAAAGTTATTAACCTTATACCTAATCTTATCTTTTGGCATAATTATTACATTATGTTTTAACTTACTAAGTACAGGATTATCATTAATCATTATTTTTTCGCTATATTCACTCCTTATGATGACTAATTTTTTTGCATTTTATTATGCGCATATCGTATTAAATATTTCTACGCCAATTATCCTTGGGCTTTTATTAATTTTAATTAATATGATATTTAGTTGGTTATTTGAAGCACACCGAAAAATGTATATAAGAAATTTCTTTGCACAATATGTTCCACCAGCATATTTAAACATACTCCTTGATAATCCTAATGCTTATGGTTTTGAAGGCAAATCTGAAGATTTAACTGTATTATTTGCAGATATTCGTAATTTTACCGGTATTTCTGAAAATTTAGATGCCTCAGGGGTAAAAAACATACTTAATAAATTTTTTACTCCCATGACAAGCGTAATATTGAAAAATGGCGGTACGGTAGATAAATATGTGGGTGATATGGTCATGGCTTTTTTTGGGGCGCCAGTTGCAAATAGCAATCATCGCGAATATGCTCTAAATTGCGCCCTAGAAATGTTAGCTTACACCAAAAAAATGCGCAAAACTTTTATTGCGCAAGGGCTTCCACCTATAGACCTATCCATTGGCTTAAATAGTGGCATGATGAACGTGGGAGACATGGGATCTGAATTTAGACGCTCTTATACTGTTATTGGTGATGCTGTAAATCTTGGCTCAAGAATTCAAAGCATAACAGCATATTATGGGGTAAAATTATTAGTTGGCAGTAACACTTGTAAAGACCAAACTAAATTTGTATTTAGAATGATTGATAAGGTAAAGCTTAAAGGCAAAACTGAAAGTGAAACTATCTATGAAGTTGTTGGTCGCACCAAAAGCACACGGGAATATGTAATTCAAGAAGTTAATGAGCATAAACAAGCTCTAGATGCATATTTTGCCCAAGATTGGGACTTGGCTATTCACCTATTTGCAACACTTGCAGATAAGTTCCCAAATTATAAAGTTTACAGTATTTTTCTTGAAAGAGCACAAAACTATAAAATTCATAACCCACCAAAAGATTGGGATGGGTCACATACTTTTACCGAAAAGTAAAACTCTGCCCAATAACAACAAAGCCCTTAAACCCATCATTTTTAGCGTCAGGCAGAATCTCTTTACCATAATCATAAAGCCACATTTTGGCCTTTATAGCTTTAGGTAAAGATTTTAAATCAGTATAACGAGCATGTTGGAAGCTTTCTATAACCGCTGTCTCACAATCATGAAAAATTATATCGGCTTTTTCAAATATTGGCATAAGCTCATCTGGAGAAAAACGTGTATCGGTCGTTATAAATACTTTTTGCTTAGCTATTTCTATAAATAACCCAAAACATGGTAATTCATGATTATTACAATAACTATGTTTAACCCTTACCAACTCAAAATTAATATTTTCCCAAATAAAACTATCTTGCATAATTGGATGCACATTAAAAAACGTACTAAGCGATGCTTCTGAAGTTTCAAGCGAAGACATCCCGCCAGATAACACATTATTCCAAAGCTTATCTTTAATTTCATGACTAACAAAAAGTTTAGGAGGCATCCTTTTTTCAATAAAGTATTTGCTAAACCCAAGCCACTCAAGCCCACCAACATGATCTGCATGTAAATGACTTATATATACGGCATCTATATCATTATGTGATATATTTTGTTCGAATAAAGAGTGCTTAATATCATAACCACAATCAATAAGTAGATTTTTTCGAGAATCACTTGTTATAAGCATATTGCAATTAAAATTCTTATAACCAGGAGTTAATGCTGATGATACTCCAAGAAACATTAAGCGCATCTAAATGCCCCTCTTAAGATAATAAAAAATACCTGGAAAGTTGACATAAATAAATATCAACTCCATACTAAAAGCTAGCACAATATCTAAATTATACCAACCCAAAAATATCAAAATGACAGTTACTAAATTAAAAATAACCAGAAAACAGATAACTGAATTCATTGCGAACTCCGACCTATTCTCACACCTTACAAAAAACTCAATTCAAGAAATTAGCAAAGGCTTTGAAGTAAGCTATCTTGCAGGTAATCAACCACTATTTAAACAAAACGACTCTTCGGATTCCTTATACGTCTTAAGGTATGGATTATTCTGTGAAATAACAGAAAATAACCACGGTAAAAGCACCAAAATAACCGAGATAATAGCTGGTAGTGTAGTCGGGGAAATAGGGTGTATTTACAATGAAGACCGCACTGCTTCAATTTACGCTATTCGGGACAGTATTTTACTAAAAATGAGTAAAAAAACTTTCGACCAATTAGCTAAAAAACATCCTGAGATTATTATCGGTATTAATAGAGAAAGCATAAAAAGGATGGCCAATCCCAATAAATACACTCCAGCAAGGGTATGCACTTATTTCAGTTTAATCCCAGCCGGAAATCATCATGAAATTCTTTTTTTCGCAGAAAAATTAGCTAAAAAATTAACAAAATATGGCGACACACTAGTTTTAAGCTATGAAAAATTTACTGAACTTTATGGTTCACGATTTGCAAGTGCGTCATTACAAAGCACGGAAGTTTTATCATTTTTTCATGAATTAGAAGCAAAATATAGATATATTATTTTTGTTGCAACCGCACGTAAACACTGGACCGAACATTGCTTACGCCAAGCAGATAGAGTTTTACTAATTGCTAAATATAACTCAAATCCAAAACTCAATGAAATTGAAACACTTATTCCAAATACCGAGAGCCTCATTCACCCAGAAATAGATCTTGTAATACTCTTTGATGAAAAAAATAATAGCCCAGAAAATGTAAATGTCTGGCTTCAAAAACGTAATATTTCCGATCATTACAATATTAGACATACAAAAGAAGCTGATATAGAGCGCTTAGCTAGAATTATTAGCGGTAATGCTTTGGGTTTAGTTTTATCTGGTGGTGGTTCCTTAGCACTTGCTCATGCTGGAGTAATTCGGGCTTTGCAAGAAGCGAAAATACCTATTGATTACGTAGGTGGCAGCAGTATGGGCGGATTAGTTGCGGCCTTAGTTGCCATGGAACTAGATTGCAACGAGATGCAAAAAAGACTGGAACATTATTTACTTCAATTTCAAAATCATCTTGATTTTACTTTACCAATTGTAGCTTTTATTCGCGCTAAACTATTAGATAAATTATTAAAAGAAGCTTTTGGTAAAGACACACGCATTGAAAACTTATGGATTAATTATTTTAGTGTTTCAACCAATCTTAATACTAATGAAATTCATGTTCATAAAAATGGATTATTATGGGAGGGCATTCGTGCAAGCCTATCTTTACCTGGTATTTTACCAGTAGTTGTCAATGACCAAAAACAAATATTAGTAGATGGCAGTATTATAAATAATCTCCCTGTTGATATCATGAAAACCAAAATAAATAATGGTAAAATTTTAGCAAGCTCAATTCAAAATCCCAAAAATCCACCTCTTAATATTAGTTATGATGAATATACCTCGTCTGGCTGGCATCTACTCTTAAAATACCTGCTTATCCCTAAGTTCAAACAAAGAAAATATGATAAAAAAATTAAATATATTAACATCGCCTCAATTATCCAAAATTCTATGATTATTGGGAGTAATAATCATGAACGCGAAATGCGTAAATTAGCAGATTATAATATTGTTATGAATTTAAATGATTATAGTATGATAAATTTTCATCCTATAAAAAAAATAATCCGTTCTGGGTACAAACAGGCAAAAATTGCACTGGATAACTTAGATTTAAAAAACCTAAGTTAATCATTACGTAAACTATTTTCTTCAACATCTTCATCTGCATCCAAAGCAGGTTTTACATCTTGTTTAATATCTGAATTATTTGCTTGCTCTGGAGCATTAGAAATAGGTTTTTCAGTTGTTGATGAAGATATGGGAAGCAGTTGAAGTTTATCCTTCTTTGAAAAATTTGTCATTTCCATTCCACTCTCTTCATCAGGATTTGGTAATCTTGGCTTTTCTAAGATTGGCTTCTCTCTAGGATCAATGTATCTTACATCATTATAAATTTTCCCAGATTTCTCAGAAAAATCTTCACCTTTTTGCCGAATAGCCTCAAGGCTTGATTTAAAATTTTCTCTCGTCTGTTGTTGTGCTTTTTCTAACTCAAGCTTGTCTTGCTGTGCTTTTTCTAACTCAAGCATCTCCGGTTTTTTTAGCTTCTGTTTGGCCTCGTATTCCGCTGCCATTTCACGACCCTTTTTCTCTCCAATTGTCTCCTCATTATGATCAATGCCAAAATACTTTTCGATTTTATCTTTAATAGCACTAAAAGCCAATGGAACCATTTCGTTACGCCACAAAAAAAATCTAGTCAAAAGTAGCTCGATTTGAGCTATTTGTGCGCGAACAACGT
>CAZADN010000049.1:0-11931 GCA_964483895.1 uncultured Legionellaceae bacterium | reverse complement strand
TCTCATTATCTATTTTAGGTAGCAATATATATATTAAGTCGTAACCGTGGTAGAGCTGGGATTTAACTATAAGGATTTAAATTGATAATTTTTAAAAGAATGTTTTTATATATGGTGTATATACATACTTTGGTCGTATCAGTAGCATTTGCCCATGAAGTGGTTAAATTAAATCCAATTGATGCTAAATTTCGTTTAAATTTTGAAAATGTTTCTTTACCAGCAAATGAAAATATGGGGCTTGTTGGCGGCACGGCTTTATATGATATAGAAAATTGGTTATCTATTGGGCCTGGTGCTTATGGAGCTTTAACCGGAGAGCGCGGTGGATTTATAACTATTGGTATGGCTGCCAATTTACAACAACAGTTAATTGAGCATTTGTTACTTGATGGTGGTTTATTTCTAGGTGCTGGTGGTGGTGAGGGTGGTTATACATTATCTGGCGGTGGTTTGATGCTAAGAACCCATGGAGGTTTATATTTAACTTCGAGAAACTTTGGTAATATAGGTGCTGGGGTTAGTTATATAGATTTTCCGAATGGTGCAATTCATAGCTTTCAGCCTTATGTTGCGTACGAATATCCATTTACTATGTATGCAGCACCAAATTGGATACAAGATTATTTAACAGGCGATATACCTCCAGCAAATCAAGAAATTGCACTAGTTTATAAAAATTATTTTTTACAATCTACCACTGGAAACTTAGGTTTATTAGGCATGCAATGGATGAGAGATTTTTATAATAATTTTTTTGTAAGTCTTGAGTCAGAAGGAGCGGTTTCAGGTAATAATAGTGGCTATATGCAAATCTTGCTTGGTGGCGGGTTAAGAAAAAAAATATTCACAAAAACAATCGCGAAATTGATTGGTGAAGCTGGGGTTGCTGGAGGTGGTGGTGCATCAACCGGAGGAGGGTTATTGCTTGATGGTGGTTTAAGTTTACAACAATACTTAACTAACTCAATTTATATATCTTTACTTGGTGACTACGCTGCCGCACCATCTGGAGATCTTCGAGCCTATAGTGCTGGTGTGCAACTTGGTTATGCTTTTATGACTCCTGATTCTGCAGATATTGGTTTAGATAATATCTTTGACACATCGCCATATTTGCCACGTACATTAAGAATTAGAGGAACTAATCAAACTTATTTACAGGCTAATGAAGATTGGCGACATCATCATGCGGATGAAACTGTTAATAATTTAGGTATTCAGTTAGATTATTTTTTAAATAAGAATTTTTATTTAAGCGGACAGGGCATAGCTGCTTACGCTGGTAATGCTGGTGCTTATATGGCTGGGATGGTTGGGCCTGGTGTTTATCTACCTTTATTTAAATCTCCTGTGTTTTTAGATTTTGAAGCTCTTGCCGCGGCGGCTGGTGGTGGAGGATTAGACATTAATGGTGGTTTTGCATTGCAAGGTAATAGTGGCATAGGTGTTAATATTTGGAATGGTTTAAGTATAATGGCATATTATGGATATATTAGTGCTGTACAAGGAAAATTTAAAAGTAATGTGATTGGTGGTACTTTGGCGTATGATTTTACTATGTTTTCTAAAAGCACTTGATATGAAAAAGATTTTATTAGGCTTTTGTATTTTTATTTTAAATATTGTTAATACATATGCATGGAATAGTTTAGGACATAGACTAGCGGCGCAAATTGCTTATGACAATATGGATGTTAAGAGTAAAAAGTTAGTAAACTCTTATAATAGGCTGCTAAATTCTAAAGGACGAAAGTTTAGTTTGATTGACTCTGCAGTTTGGATGGATACATTATATGCGGATAGATATAAAAGCTTACGGAAATTACATTATATTGATTTACCTCTAGTAGTTGGTGATATTAAAGCTCCAAAGTTAGAAAATTATAATGCTGTTTTTGGTGTACAAAGTTCGGAAGATATTTTTAAAGATCCAAAATCATCTAAATTAGATAAAGCATTAGCGTTTCGAATACTATGGCATGTAATTGCTGATATACATCAACCAATGCACACTATATCTAGGTATAGTAAACGTTACCCAGAAGGTGATAGAGGTGGAAATTTAGAAATTTTATCTAAAAATAAAGTTGCTAAAAATTTACATGCATATTGGGATAGGGGTGGAGGAGTTTTTTATAGTCGTAAGCCTTATACAAAGAAACAAATCAAAGAGCTTGAGGCATATATTTTAAAAAAATGGCCGTGTGACAAAGAGAATGCGAATTTAAATCCTCAAATATGGGTGCAAGAATCACATGAGATTGCGGTAAATTTTGCTTATGGAATGCCATTTAATTATGCATATCAACGTAAAGCACAAGAAATTGCTCTTGAAAGAATAGCTATCGCAGGGTGTAGATTAGCAGCGGTTATGGATAATGTTGTAATAAAGGATTGACCCACCAACTAGACACGAGTTTTTTTTTCGGCTAATATGGAATTAACTACCATTTCAGCCGAAAAATATGTTTCATAAAAAAAGAACGTTAGCTGCGACTATTCATCAGGTTTCAAATGCCTTTCCAGTGCTGTTATTAACCGGCCCACGCCAAGTTGGGAAAAGTACCTTGTTGTCTGATTGTGCTGAATCTTCGCGACGTTTGGTTACTTTAGATGATATGGAGCAACGTGCGCTTGCACAAACTGATCCTGCGTTATTTTTGCAAATGCATAAACCACCATTAATTATCGATGAAGTGCAATATGCACCACAATTGTTTGGTGCCATTAAATTAATGGTTGATAAAGATAATCGACCAGGTCAATTTTGGTTGACGGGCTCACAAAAATTTCATTTGATGAAAGGTGTTTCTGAAACGCTGGCGGGACGCATTGCGATTCTTGATTTATTAGGGTTATCACAATATGAGTTACATGATAGTGCTGCAAAATCAAAACCTTTCTTACCGACACGTGAATGGATTGAATATGCACAAAGTTTGCAAACGGCTCCTATGTTGTTGATGGATGTGTATCATACTATTTGGCTAGGTAGTTTTCCCAAAATGGCCTTAAGTGTTGGAAATTTACGGGATATTTTTTATAACTCCTATATTCAAACTTACATTCAACGCGATGTGCGCGCACTAGCACGTGTCGGTGATGAAATGATGTTTATGCGGTTTTTGCGTGCAGCAGCCGCTCGAACAGGGCAATTGCTTAATTTTGCAGAACTTGCGCGTGATGTGGCTGTTGATCTTAAAACAATAAAATTTTGGTTATCTATTCTTGAAACATCTGGTTTAGTTTATTTATTACAACCTTATCATACGAATGTGACGAATCGATTGATTAAAACACCTAAATTGTATTTTCTTGATACGGGACTTTGTTCTTATTTAACACAGTGGTCAACACCAGAAGCACTTGAAGCAGGGGCGATGTCGGGTGCGATATTAGAAACGTATATTTTATCTGAAATTTTGAAAAGTTACTGGCACAATGGCTTGGCTGCGAACTTCTATTTTTATCGGGATCGCGATCAAAAAGAAATTGATTTGCTCATTGAACAAGATGGGCAATTGTATCCTATTGAATTTAAAAAAACTGCAAGTCCAAGCCTTCACGCAGTAAAAAGTTTTGCGGCTTTGGATAAATTGAGTCATTTAATTGGACCGGGTGGAGTTGTTTGTTTGAAGGAAACCGATGTCGCATTATCAAAGCAAGTGACAGCTATACCGATTGCTTATTTGTAAATTTAATTAAATTCTGCTGAATTTAGGGCGTAGCCTGGATTACGGCTACGCTTTACATCCCAGCCTACCTTTATTTTGGATTTTGGAGGGATTTTATAACTGCTCCTAAGAATCTTGTTGCTTCGCCGCCTGTTATTGCGCGGTGATCGAAGCTTAATGATAATGGTAGAAGTTTGCCTTCTTGAATTTTACCATCGTTATTTATCACGCCTGAATATAATCTTCCTACTCCTAAGATTGCAACTGTTGGGACTACGATGATTGGGCTTGCAAATTTACCAGCAAATTTACCGAAATTTGATAGAGTTATCGTTGCGCCTTTTAAGTTTTGCGAAGGGATACTTCTGGACAATACTTCTTGTTTATAAGTGTTGATAATTTTGCGAAGCTCTTCTGTCGATTTTCCGCCTGCATCATGAATTACTGGGACAAATAATCCTTCAGAGTTATCCATCGCAAGACCAAGATTTACTTCGGCAAAACGCTTTAAGGCGCAATTATGGCTGTCATACCAAGCATTAAGACTTGGCTCAATTTCTGTGGCGTATACCATAGCTTTTATAAGGCGGACAGTAATATCATTGTCAGCATGCCAGTTGCTAATATCAACTTCATCAAAGATTGATACGTGGACTACTTCTTTATGTGATTCTTCCATGCTTTTAAGCATGGCGCGACGTACTCCTTTTAGTGGTTCAAAGCCTTCACCTAAAGGATTTTTTTTGACAGCAGCTTTTTCAACGTCTTCTTTGGTTATCATGCCATATTCACCACTACCACTTACAGTAGTTAAATCTACACCCAGTTTTTTAGCAAGTAGGCGGACACGAGGTGTTGCTTTGCCGGACTTGATTGTTTGTTTATTTACCCCGATTGTGAAGTTATCTTCGGTTATTTCTGTGCTTTCTTCAAGGTTACCGACAACTGTGCCTTTATCACTTTTTACAGATTTAGTGGTTTCAAATCCTACTAAAGGCTCGCCAGTTTTAATAATATCGCCTTGATTGCCGTAAAGCTTTGCAATAACACCTGATTGCGGGCATGGTACATCTACAACGGCTTTTGCAGTTTCCATTGACGCTAATGGTTGGTCAACTTCAACTATATCTCCAACTTTGACAAACCACTCATGAATTTCAGCATCTGGTAGTCCTTCACCTAAATCTGGTAAGTTAAATATATCCATTAATTTACTCCATCATACTTAAAACGGTATCAGTTATTCTTGTTACACTTGGAATATAATTTTTCTCAAGTTGAAAATAAGGCATGATTGTATCATACCCAGTTACTCTTTGGACTGGGGCGAGTAGATCTGGTAGACAGTTTTCCATTAATTGTGCGGAAATTTCAGCGCCCACGCCGCAAGTTTTAGCACCTTCATGTACTATTACACAGCGGCCAGTCTTATTAACTGAAGATATAATAGTTTCAATGTCTAACGGTTTAATTGATGCAACATCTATTACCTCGCATTCTATACCTTGTTCATTTAGTTTAGTTGCGGCTTGCAAGGTTTCATGCATACTCGCTCCCCAACTAACTAATGTTACATCATCACCTTCTTTAAGAGTAAAGCATTTGCCAATTGGTAAAGCAATCCCATCATCTGGAACTGGTTGCTTTACTAAACGATAAATTCTTTTTGGCTCAAGAAAAATAACAGGGTCAGGATTTCTCATTGCGGCTAAAAGTAATCCGTATGCGCGTTTTGGTGAAGAAGGTATCACAACTTGTAAACCTGGAATATGTGCAAATAATGCCTCAGTACTTTCTGAATGATGTTCAGGCGCGCGAATTCCACCGCCAAAAGGTGCTCGAAAAACCAAAGGACAAGTTAAGCGACCGCGTGTGCGATTACGCATTCTAGCAGCATGAGATATGATTTGATTCATTGCTGGATAGATAAAGCCCATAAATTGAAATTCAGCAACTGGTTTAAGACCTTGAGTTGACATGCCAATTGCAAGGCCTGCAATCATGGATTCAGCAAGAGGAGAGTCAAAAACTCGTTTTTCTCCAAATTTTTCTTGTAGACCAACGGTTGCACGAAATACACCGCCATTTTTACCGACATCCTCACCAAATACAACTATATTTTCATCATGTGCTAGTTCATAAGCTAGAGCTTGGGTAACTGCTTCAACCAAAGTAATATTAGTCATGTGCAGCCTCCATTGCTATAGCTCTTTGTTCAATTAAATAATCTGGTAATTCAGCATAATGATAATCAAAAATTGCAGTTATTGGTTGTTTTTCTTGACTAAGATACACGGATACTTCCCTTTCTATTTCTGCTTTACATTTATCATGTAAATCTTGTTCATCTTTCGCAGTCCAATTAATGGTTTGTTCTAAATATTTCTTAAATCTTAAAATTGGTTCGGCTATTTCTGCAGCATTGACTTCTTCTGTTGGTTGGTAACGTGTCGCATCATCTGCGGTTGTATGATCAGATAATCGATAAGTTAAAGCTTCAATTAAAGTAGGTCTTTTATTTTCGCGAGCAAGAGAAATGGCTTCTCCAATGGTTTGTCGCATTGCTAAAATATCATTGCCATCAACTTGTACGCCTTTAATGCCAGCAGAGATTGCTTTTTGTGCGAGGGTTTCTGTTGCGGTTTGTTGATTTGTTCGTACAGATATTGCCCATTGATTATTATTTATAATGAAAACTACAGGTAAATTCCAGGCACCAGAAACATTTATTGCTTCATAAAAATCACCTTCAGATGTGCCGCCATCCCCAATACAAACTACAGCAACCTTATCTTCATTACGATATTTAAAGCTAAAACCTACACCAGCAGCATGTAAACACTGAGATGCAATTGGTACGCATATTGGAAAATCTTTAGATGCAAAATCACTGCCGCGTTCATCACCGCCCCAATAAGATAATATGTCAGACATTTTCATACCTCTTTGAATCTGTGCTGCGTAATCTCTGTAATATGGGATAAACACATCATCAGGACGCATAGCGTGCCCAATAGCTGTTGAAATTGCTTCTTGACCATTAATAGGTGCATATGTTCCCATTTTTCCTGTACGTTGTAATGCTATGGCTTTTTTATCAAATAGCCTTGTTAATACCATTATTCTGTATAATTCTTTTAAAGTGTCAGGATTTTTAGCAAATTCAGGAATAGGAGCGATTATTTCTCCGGTTGCATTTAATATTTGTGTATATGAAATTTTAAAACTTGCGACTATATTAGTCATAACTATCATGTCCTTAATTCAATAGATCTCATCAATGCGGTTTTTAAGAGATCTAATAGCCTTAGCGTCATAGAATAATAAAAATATAATTAAATTACTAGATATTTAACCCAAAGTTTAAAGCTGAGTTGGAAAAAATCCACCGGATTGCATGTGCCACATTTTTGCGTAGTGTTTGTTTAATTTCAATAAATTTTCGTGTGTTCCTGATTCAATAATTTTGCCATTATCAAATACAAGGATTCTATCCATATGTGATATAGTTGATAAACGATGTGCAATAACAATTGTTGTTTTGTTTTGCATCAAAGAAAATAATGATTCTTGAATAAATTTTTCCGTTATTGAGTCTAATGAAGATGTAGCTTCATCTAAAATTAATATTGATGCAGTTTTTAACATCGCTCTGGCAATGGCAACTCTTTGACGTTGTCCATAAGATAATTTAACACCGCGCTCACCAACTATTGTGTCATAACCATTAGGAAGTTTACTTATAAATGTATGACAGTGGGCTTTTTTGGCTGCTAAAATAACTTCTTCGTCAGTAGCATTGATTCTGCCATATCTGATATTCTCCATTAAAGAGCGATGAAATAAGGAAATATCCTGCGGTATGAGAATTATGTTATCACGTAAAGAATCTTGAGTAATATTTTTAATATTTTGTTTGTCAATGGTAATTTCACCTGATTCAACTTCGAATAAGCGTAAAATTAGATTCACAAATGTACTTTTACCACTTCCAGAAAAACCAACCAATCCGACTTTTTCTAAGCCATGAATTGTAATATTTTTATTTTTAAATAAATTTATACAATTATCATGATGGAATGTAACATTTTTAAAACTAATTTCACCGTGTCGCACAATAAGAGGTTGGGCATTTGGTGAGTCGACAATGTCATGTTTTTTATTTATGACGACCAAAGCTTGTTTGCAAATTCCAATTTGTTCTGACAAAACAATAGATCGTTCAGCAATAACCCAAAATGATTTTAATATAGTTACAGTCAGCATCATTATGAAACTAAAATCACCTATTGTAATTTGGTTTTTTGCGCACATTATCCCTAAAGATATCATGTTTAATCCAAGTAAAATAATTATGCTTAGATCCCAAGATATTCTCATCCAGATAATTTTAGTTTGCAAATTTTGATCTTTTTGACGAGCATCAGTTAGTTCTTTTGCAACATATGAATTTTCAAAAGTATTACGTGAAAATAAACGTACATTATTTATATTACTAAAAACATCAACAATTTTTCCTGCAACAGAGCTGCGGGCTTCGGCAAAAATACGTGATAGATTACTAATTGGCTTTAAAAAAATACAGGTAATAATAATGAAACTTATTACCCATGAAATTAGAGTAACTGCAAAAAAAGGGTGGATAAATAATAGCGCTAAACAACCGATTAATAATTCGATAGCACGTCCGTAGAATTCCATGCCTATGTTAATAATTTGTGTTACACAACTTTGCATATCTAGTACTTTGTTGCTTAAATTTCCGGCGAAATTATTTTGAAAATAGGAGTGTGTATGTTGATTTAAGTAAGTAAACATATTAGTTATTATATCTTTTTTGAGGTTTGGAAAGAATTTTAATGAAATTAAATCTGATAACCAAAGGATAAAACATAATAGAATCCATAACATCAGGTACAATAAAATATCGTTTTTAATTAAATCAAAAATTAAATGACTATTTCCTTGAAATTTAACTACGTTATCAATAATTAATTTTAAGGTGTAAGGCAATAGGGTATTTATAATTGCCCAAATAAATCCAATAATTAATAAGCTTATTGAGTAAAATTTATATTTACTTAAATATCCGAAAATAAATTTGAATATAGATCTTTCTAACTTTTCCATTTACAACATTTACTAAAAATTCACCCTAAGTTTAATATTAGTTCTATTTGCGTTATTTTACAAAAGACTTTGAATCGCAATTTAGTTTATTGGAAAAAACAAACACCAAGTACTAATATTTAATTATATTGTTTTTTTATTATTCATTATGAAGCGAAATTTTATTATTAATATGTTAAAAGATGTTAACCAATTTCAAAATGTGAAGGAGTCCTTTTTTTATGCTTTTCCTGATATTTCTAAAGAGTATTTAATTAAGTTTATAGCAGATCTCCAAAGTCTTTCTATTGATACTGATGATTCCGACATAGCTAGTTTGGTTTATGTTTGGTATAAAGACGTTCCATCTTCTGAGTTAATTGGATTTGAAATGGATGATCATGTGTACAATGATTCAAAAGTAAGTAATATTGTTGATTTGTTAACACCTTTTTGTAACACACTAAATTGTTTTACAAAGTTAAATAAACTGTTAATAGATATCGGTTGTGGTGATGGTAAACTTACGCAAGAAGTTTGTGATAAGTTAAACATGGTTCCTTATGGTTTGGATATAGAATCGAAGGTTTATTGGGGTAATTATAAAAAAAATGATATCAATGATATAAAGTTACATTATTATGATGGAAAAAATTTTCCATCTGATATTTTAAATTCTAAATTTAAAATTGCTATGTACAATCATAGTTTGCATCATTTTGAATCTTTTGAGAGTCAAATAAATAGTTTTAAACAAATTTCAAGATTACTAGATGAAAATGGTCTTATCTTTATCAAAGAACATGATTATAAATCTAGTAATAGTTTATTGGATCTTGCGCATATATTATTGTTTTTAAGGTACAGTATTAATATAAACATAATTAACTCTGCATCAGTGGCGTCAAAATCATTGTCTGTATATAAAAATAAATTTGGTGATGGGACTTATTTGACCGAGTCATTGCTTACAGAAACAATGCTATCACTAGGCTTTTATTTGAAAATAATAAGAAAACAAACCAAATATTCTAACGATTTAAATAATATATACTATTGTTTTGTTCGCACTAACTAAGTTCGCGTTTTAATATCTTACCTATATTAGATTTTGGCAGCGCATCATAAAATTCAACAACTTTTGGAATTTTATAAGCGGTTAAATTTTCTCTGCAGTATTCAATAATATTCTCAGCAGTAATATCAGGATTATCTTTGACAACACAAGCTTTGACGGCTTCTTTGCCAGAGCCTTTATTAATAGCAATTACCGCTACTTCTTTAATTCCTGGCATTTGTAAGATTACTTCTTCAACTTGGTGAGGGTAAACGTTAAATCCAGAAATTATTATTAACTCTTTGATTCTATCTACTATGTATAAATAGCCATTTTCATCAATTCTTGCAGAGTCCCCAGAACGTAAAAAACCATCTTGCCAAAAGGCATTTTTAGTTTCTTCGGGTTTGTGCCAGTATTCATGCATAACTTGTGGTCCTTTTATGCATAATTCACCAACTTCATTAATAGCTAATTCTTTGCCATGCTCGTCACGGATGGAAATTTCAGTTGATGGGAGTGGTAACCCAACACTGCCATTGTAGTTTGAAGTTGAGATTGGATTAATCGCGACTCCAGGGCTCGTTTCAGTTAGGCCGTATGCCTCAAGAATTGGGGATTTGGTGATTTTTTTCCATTGGCTAGCAACTTTCTTCTCTAAGGTCATTCCCCCAGATAAGGCGATTTTAAGCTCAGAAAAATTAATTTTCGTAAATAGAGGATGATTAATGAGTGATGCAAATAAGGTATTTACTCCAGTAATTGCAGTAAATTTTGTATTTTTAATTTGTTTAATAAATCCTTTCGTATCGCGTGGATTAGTAATTAAAATGTTTTTTGCACCCAATTTATAAAATGTAAAGAGATTAGCAGTTAATGAAAATATATGGTAGAGAGGTAGGGCGGTAATAATAATTTGTTGTTGGTTTTTGTCGAGAGCTGCTAACCAAGCTGTGGTTTGTAAAACATTCGCAATAATATTTTTATGCGTTAAAATAGCTCCTTTTGCTATTCCTGTTGTCCCGCCTGTATACTGAAGAAAAGCAATGTGTTCTGGAGTTATTTTTGGCTCAATAAATTTGTGATTTTTCCCAATAATCAAAGCTTCATTAAAAGTTGTATGTTTAAGTTCAGAATAATTTGGTATCAAATGATAAACATATTTTAAAGCAAAATTTACTAAGTGCTTTTTAATTAGAGGAAAGCAATCCCCGATTTCAGTAATAATAACGTGTTTAATTGTTGCAACGTCGGATAAGGCTGTTTGGATTGTATTAGCAAAATTGGCGATACCAATGATGGCCTCAGCTTCACAATCATTTAATTGTGAAGATATTTCCTTCGCAGTATAAAGTGGATTAATATTTACTACCGCAAATCCAGCGCGCAAAATCGCAAAGATTGCAATTGGATATTGTAATAAATTAGGCATCATTACGCCAACTCTCGCGCCTTTTTTTAGTTTTAAGCTTTGTAAATATGCTGCAAAATTTTTACTTTTGAGGTCAATTTCTTGATAAGTTAAATCAACTCCCATATTAGTAAACGCAACTTTTTTAGAATGAGCACTTAGAACGTCCGCAAAAAAATCGATTAAATTATCATATTTATTTGGGTAAATTTCGTATGGCACACCTTGTTGATAATTTTTCAACCAACACTTATCCATATGCATAGCCTTCAGTTATCTTTGTAGTCATGGTAGTATAAACAAAATAAAGTTAAGGGGGAAGGTAGTATTTATGGTTACTGAAATTGTTAATTCGCAAGCATTTAAACTTAAAGGACGATTATATACATTAACAGTTGTACATATGATGAGTGCTGATAAGGATTTATTTGAAGAGCAAGTATCTAAAGCTGTGAAAAGTGCACCACGTTTGTTTGATGCAACACCAGTTATTATTGATTGCGCTTTTATTGCGGATGAAAATTTTGATTTAGCTTGGACGGTTGGTTGTTTAAAAAAATATGGTATGTTAGCAGTTGCTGTACAAACCACTTTGCCTAGTTATATAAAGTTAGCCATGGAAATTGGGTTGCCAGTATTATCTGCTTCTACAACTCAAGATAAATCTTTTATTATAG
>CAZADN010000048.1:0-11970 GCA_964483895.1 uncultured Legionellaceae bacterium | reverse complement strand
ATCGCTATCAGAGCTAGGTTGAATTCCAAATGCCTCTTTTTCTCGATGTAATTCTTCGAGTGAATGATGTAAAGATCTTGTCGATTCTTGTCCTTCAAGTTTTGAGACTCGTGCATTCATAGTATTGAAATTAGAGCGCATGATCTTTAGCTCATATTTGGTAGATTCAAGTTCTTTTTGCATCAACACAAATTGGTACTACCACATATGGAGCAGCAATAAAGGCGCCGAAACCTATAACAACTCCTATACCCCCGAATACGGCACATATTGTACCCGAATGTTTCGTCAAAAATTCAAACATTATTACACCTGTAGTTTAAAGTTAAATCTAAATTATTTGTTTGCTTAAATAAATTTAAAAGCTCCTGAAGACCAGGGAAAAAAATTACTGCTAAATCTACGACTTTTTGATGGTGTTCCTCTAATTCTTCATAAGCCGCATTTATTTCTTTAATTGTTGGTGATTCACTGAATGTAAAATTTGGATAGTTTCCAATTAATTCTCGTAAAATATTTGAAATCTCGTCATTTCTTGTACTTTCTCTCTGAAGAATAATGATTTCTTCCGATTGTTGAAATGTGGAGTATATTTTCAGTTGATTTTTTAATGTGTTATATTCTTGAGCCCAGTTTTTGTTTATTTTAATATGGTCATTAAATTCAGAATTAAAATCTTTTATAGTTTTTTTAATTAATTGCAGGTCTTCATTAATTTTATCTCCTAGTTGATTATATTCTGATATAGCCTCAATCTCCATTTTGATTTGTGATATTTGAGTTAACTGTGTCTTTTCTAAATCAGATAACATGTAAAAAAACGAAGCGATTGTATTTACTAAACGAATTAAAAAAATTACTAACATAGATAAAGAAACAAAAATAGTAGCCAATGAGATTTGAAAATCAATTTTTGCAGACTTCTTGCATGTATTTGTAGATTGCTCATATTTAACTTCATCATTTTTTAGGTAGTAATAGAAAGATAAACTAATTAAAATAGCAGTTTCAATTAAAATCAATAATGTTAAACATAGATTATATATGGGTAAAAATATTATTGAGAAAAAAGTTAAAGAGCAATCTGAGATTGTTGCATAAGGCTTATAAATATAATTTAATGGCTTAATGTATAAGTCTTTCGTTAGTTCTTGTTCTGCAATATCTGTAAATAATGTATGCATATTTTATCTCTATTATATATTTAAACTGGAGGTTTCTTTGTTAGTTATATTAGATTCACCTTTTGTCACATGATTTAAAAAAACGTATAAATTTGGAAATAAAGTTAATGCTGCATCAACAGTTTTTTGATGGTGTTCCTCTAATTCTTCATAAGCAGCATTTATTTCTTCAATTGTTGTTGATTCATTGAAGTTATTGTTTGGATAGTTGCCAACTAATTCTTGTAAAATATTTGAAATTTCATCAGTTCTTATGCTTTCTCTTTGAAGAGTAATGATTTCTTCCGGTTGTTGAAATGTGGAGTATATTTTCAGTTGATTTTTTAATGTGTTATATTCTTGAGTCAAGTTCTTGTTATTTTTAATATGGGCCTTAAATTCAGAATTAAAATCTTTTATGGTTTTTTTAATTATTTGCAAGTCTTCATTAATTTTTTCTCCTAGTTGATTATATTCTGATAGAGCCTCTACCTCCATTTTAATTTGTGACATTTTATTAGAAGTAGAATTGTATTGAAATTTATTGCCACTAATATCTTTATCCAAATTTTTATTGGTAAATAAATTATTAACAAAACTGGCGGAAGTTGTACAAAGCCACGATGCCAATCCCCAAATTAGCCATGATTCCGAATTGGTTTTATCTTTCATATGTAAAGTCCTGTAAAATTATTTATTGGGTAATCTTAAATTTATCATTGAGCAAATAACATATCATTTATTCTTGTTTTGGCATTGTAATAATGATTTCTAATGATTGTCCTGTGGTTGCTTGATAGCTGAGGTCGCTACTGTGTTGTAGTAAAGCTAATCGGCAAAGATTAATCCCAGTGCTTACTTTATCGGTGCAAACATCCAAACTGTTTTGAAACCAGTAGTCGTAATTTTCTTGTGCATTTTTGGATATAATTTTAAAGTGTAACGCATCGTTATTATTGTGGTTTTCAAGCCAAATATTGACACTTTCCTTTGAAAGATTCTTGAAATTATCGAATGAAAAATTAAGCAATGTGGCTAGTGTCGTTTTTATAAAAAACTCAGGTATAGAGCAATTAAAGTCAGTATCTTCGTTTAGTTGAACACAATTGCGGTCATTGTTTTTAAATTCATAGATATTTAAAGTTTCAATTACGCAATTTTTGATTGAGAAAGATTTATGGGGTTTATTGCTAGATAGTTGATTACAAAAGGACCCGACTGCATCTAACACTCTAAATGCAGGCATAATTTCTTCCTCAAGATTGATAATCGTATTGATGTTTGCCAATAATGGTTCAGAAATTTCAGGTTCCATAAGTTTGTGCTCAATAGCAAGATGATAGCCTTTTAACAAGCTTGGTATTGTTTTGTGTAAAAAAAGATGCTTTTTTCTTAGAACAGCAAGTTTGTTAATAAAAATATGGAATACTTTATCAATCAATTGCAGCCAACAGGTGGATGTTTTTTTTAAAAGATTCAAATCTGAAAAATTGTTTAGTTTCATGCATGACTCCACGGTAATAACTTAAGTATAGTAATATTTTATTAATTTGTTGGTAAAAATTTGCATAGTATGGCAGTTAAAACTATATTAAACATATAATGATAGCTTGAGGAATCTCCATGTTTGTGAGGTTTGGTAAATCTAGTCTTTGTAATATACCAGCTTTTTTTTATCCTACAACCGTGCTAATGGTAGATGATGATGTTGGATTTTTAAAGGCAATTTCTCTGGAATTGATAGATACATATAAAACAGTAACATTTTCTGATTCCAATGACGCCGTTGCTTTTTTAACCAGACATAATGGTGCGTTTTTTAGAGGCCGGCTACTAACAGAGCATTTAGAGAATGGAATTTTAGCATTTAGAAATGAACCTTATAATACAAAACGTTTTGATGATGTTCTGGTATCGGTTATAGATTATGATATGCCACATAAATCTGGCTTTGATGTGATGCAATATGTTGGTTTAAGCGATTATTACAAAAGCCATGATCACTCATATATACTGTTAACCGCAAAGAAGTATGATGAGTTTGATAATGAATTATCTAAAGGTAGAATTAGTAAAAATTTTATCAGTAAATTTAATGAGAATCATGTGAAAGATTTGTTGGGGAGCATTAATCAACAGGCAATGGATATGTTCCAAGGTGTGTGCCACAGCTTGGCAACGAGTCTGACAAAAAACCATAATGAGAAAAGCAGTTTCCTTAATGATGGTAATTTTTTACCGATATTAAATCAGTATTTACAAGATCACAGCATTTGTGAGGGATATTTGTTTGATAAGCAGGGTAGTTTAATGTTGCTGGATAATGAGGCTAATCTTTATTGGCTTTTTGTTCGCAATGAAAGTGGAGTAGCTAATAGCATTACTAGAGCCCAAGAGTTCGGAGCACCACAATCTATTATTGAAGCCTTAGAGAGCAAGAAATTTATTTTATCTTTGTATGAAAAGTCAGATTTTGAAAGTATGGCACATATCGATTGGGATAAGTACTTATTAAAAGCGAATGTTTTCAAAGATGAGGATAAAAAATTAGAAGTATTTAATCATTGTCCATCTGATTATTATTACGCATTTACTCAAAATTTTCCGAAGCATGATATTGATAAGAGCAAAATTCTCTCCTACTCTGATTTTTTGAAGAGTAAATAAGTCAAAAATATTTGCAGATATCATCTAAGTCAGCTTTGCTAAGGATGGTGAGATAAGGGTAGTCGCTTGGATTAAATTTGTCACCAGAGACTAGATAAATTTTAGTAAAACCGAGCTTATGGAGCTTGAGTGCTATGTCTATTCCGTGCGTATCAGATGATTCAAAATTATTATCTAAGAGTATAGGGGCATTTTTAGAGTAGATATGAATATTATCCATTAAAGTTTTTGGATTTCTATAAATGTCTACTTTTTTACTAGACATTATTAAGTCTTGTTCATACATGAAAGTAAAACCAGCATCATCATCAAGCCAAATACCATCAACCATTTTGAGATTGGTTGCTGAATGTTGAACCTTATTTTCTGCGACAATAATGGGAATATATTGATTTAGCTTTTTAGGAAGCAGTTTTGCATTTAATTTTATAAGCGCTTGCTGGATATCTGGCTCATTACAGTGGCTTGTCACAAGAAAAGCGTGTTTAGCTTTTGATTCTTCAATTACCTTTAAACCGTTGCGTGTATCGTTAGCAAGCTCAAAATCTGACAGGAGCAGTATGTTATTTTGCTCATCCAAAGAGAGACTATGAATATAATCCAAAGCGTTTTGGCTTTCATAGAAATTATGAATGCTGATACAGGGGTATTTTTCTATAATAGGCTCGAAATTAAACCCCCAATCCCCATGAATGGATGGGTCATCATCCACAATGATGACTTTATCTTTGGATGTAATCTCAATAGTTTGAGCAGCCCAATTGGGTGGGGGAGATTTTTTAAATTTAATAATAAACTGTGTGCCATTACCTACTTCTGAGATAATATCCATTTCAGCGAAATTGCGGTTGAGTGTCGCATGCACTTGTCCTAATCCGATGCCATGACCATCTTTCTTACCTTCGGTGAATGCGATATTATTTTTGATCTTATCGACCATTTCAGGTGACATGCCTTTTCCGGTATCCGCAATTGTGATGTAAATATAGAACTCATCTGAATCGAGTTTTAAAGCAACATCGCCAGGTTTACCATCTAATGCTTGTGCTGCATTACGTAAAAGGTTGGTGATGGCGCGGTTGATTTGTGAGCGCTGGCCTTCGATGAATACCATTTGGCTATTTGAGTTAAATTCCTCAATGAAATTAATACGTTGATGCTCATAGTTAAGTCTGGTTTCGGCAAAAGCATCAAGAATAGCAAGCGATGGTGGAAATACGGATATAGATTCATCTTTGTTTTCTTCTGGGTTTAAGTATTTACTTAAAATGCCTTCCATGATGGTCATGGCTTTTTGAGTTGAATTTTCTAACTGGATCCGTTGAGGTTCAGGGATGCGTCTTTCGTTTAGCTTCTTTTTGGTATGTCCAAGTTTTTCTGTATATTCCAGCAATATAGGCAAGTACTCTTTTTGAAATTCTAGAAAATCTGACTCAATTTTGGAAGCATCTTGTTTGAGTTGAGCAAATAACTGCTCCCAGCTTGCGATGCCTTTTTTGAGTTCTTTTTGTGAATTAAGAACTTCATACTGTAGACCATTATCGCCTGCTTGAATGTAAATAATATTATCTTCGCGCTCTGAGGCTGATATTGGGCGCAGTTCATATCCGGAAATTGTAGTAATTTCTTTAAGGTTTAAAAAATATTTAGCCATTTTTTTAATGACACCTATGGAACCTGATACATCATGGGCAATGCGGTTTACTACGGCAATGAATTTTGCCTGAGTTTCCAGTTCAGCTTTATGAGCTGCATTTTCTATTGCTAAACGCTCAGCCTCGGCTCGTTGTTTTTGCTCTTCTATTTGGGCTTGTTGTAAGGACCGAAGTGCTGTTTCAGCAGTTTCTTTAGCTTTTATAAGTTCTGCTTGAGTATTTTTTAGTTCTGTAATTTCAAGAGAATTACCTAATATACCAATAACATTTTTTTTATCATCGAAAAGAGGCGTTTTTTCAACAGTAAAAAATCTTGTTTTCCCATTTGGTAAATCAACGCGTTCTTCTACACTTTGAGCGCACTTAAGATTCATGACTTCTTGATCTGTTTTTGTAAATGTACGAGCTTGATTCGGCCATAATTCCTTGTCAGTTTTACCTATAATATCGTTTTTGGATGAAAATCCAGCATTCTGGAGCATAAAATCATTGCATCCTAAATAAACTCCTTTTATATCTTTCCAGTAAATACTACCTGGGATGGACGCAATAATGCTTTTTAGAATAGAAATCTCATGCTGGAGAGAATTTAGAATATATGTTTCGTATGAATATTTTTTTTTGGACATTTTTGTAATTACTTTAAAAAAGGATATAAAAAGTTATAAACTAAGTATAGCCTTTTCTAAGGCGTAACTTGTAATTAGTTGGTTAAGTTTTCATTCAACGTTGAAAAACATTGATTCAAGATTTCTTGATCTATTCTTTGATAATTAATATTTAGTTCGTTAATTGCATTCAACGTGTTAGAACAATGCGACAGAGATAGTTTATTCAAATTTTTATCCCAGTCGCTTTTATACCCGATATACAAAGGAAGAAGATTAAACAAAGCATTTTTCTCATCTATATTTTGAATTTTTTTGGTCCATTTTTCTGGGGAGATAGTTTTCACTTTATGTCCAAATTTATTGATGTATCCAATAAGATCAGTCCAAGAAAGATTATTCTTATTTGCAAAATTATATACGGTATTAACTGAATTATTGTGTTCACGAGTTTTAACAATAAATTCACTAACGAAATTAACGGGAAGAATATTAAGTTCGGTCTTCCAATTAGGCGCTAGTTGCATTTGAATGCAACTTTTAATCAAAAGAAGCAAGTGATTTTCGTTAACAGGAAAGTAACCAGTGTTTGAATTACCAAATATCCAGCCAGGACGGTATATGTTAATACGAAAATTTCTATTAGAAGCTTCGGATAACAACTTTTCTGATACCCATTTAGTTTGGCTATATCCATCATTAGGAGGTAGCTCATAATCCAAACTTATAAATTCTTCTAATATGTATCCATCTTTTTTTGTAAAATTTCCTACAGCAGATAGTGTAGAAATATAATTAACCTCTTTATTTTTTTGCGTACCAGCTAATTTTAAAATCTCGATGGTCGAGCATACATTTGTTGAACGTAATAAATTATAGTCATATAAGTGATTTACATGAGCGCCATTATGATAAATTACATCGATTTCCTTGGTTAAAAATTGATATATTTCATCGTTTAATCCCAAATACGGTAATGATAGATCCCCTATGATTGGTATAATTTTTTGGTCAATAATAAAATTTAATTTACACCTAAAAATAGCCGCGTGAATTTTTCTAATAGCGGCTTCATTACTATCAGCTCTGACTAAACAGTAGATTTTACTGATTTTATTATCTTGTATTAGTTTTTCTAGAATATGGCATCCTAGAAAGCCGGTACATCCTGTTAGAAATATATTCTTGGTTAATGTATTTTTTTCAGTTATATTTTGAGGGAAAATGCTAGGTTCTAGTTTTATATCACGCAATATTTGAGTATCATATTCTAAAATATTATGAAATTTTTTTGATATAATCTGGGCTATTCCAGATATTGTTGGGTTTTTAAGAAAAACAGAAAAATGTACTTCGAAATTTAATTCATCGCGTAAGGCTAAAAGTAACTTACTTAACAAAAGAGAGTTTCCACCTAAATTAAAAAAATTATTATTTGATTCAATATGGTCTAATCTAAAGATCTTTAACCATATTTTCTCTATTTTATTTTCTAGCTCCGTTTTAGCGTGTCGCTTATTTGTTCCAGCTATCTTTGGTTCTGGCAATACAGATCGATCTATTTTTCCATTATTAGTTAATGGAAGTGCATCTAAACATACAAAAAAATTAGGTATCATATAATGTGGTAAATATTTTTCTAAATAATTTCTAAGATAATTAAGTTCAATTTGTTTGTTGATAACAACGTAAGCAACCAGAATATCTCCTAAATGTTTATGTTTTTTATGCGCTACAACTGCTTGTTCAACATTTTTATTCTGTAAGAGCTGAGTTTCTATTGCTTCAAGCTCTATCCTGAAACCCCTTATTTTTATTTGGTTATCAATTCGCCCTATGTATTCTAAAGTACCATCAGGTAACCAACGAGCAAGATCTCTTGAGCGATAGATTTTTTCTTGTGTAAACGGGTTTGTAATAAAGTGTTTTTTTGTTAACTCTGGTTGGTTTAAGTAACCAAGCGCAAGATTTTTTCCACCTAAGTAAAGTTCGCCAATTACCCCAATTGGTAATGGTTGATAGTTATGATCTAAAATATATGTATGCGTGTTACTTATTGGCTTTCCGATACTTATTTGTTTTTTTCTTGAGAGGTTTATCATCGTAGCGCACACAGTAGTTTCTGTTGGGCCATATGCATTGATCAGTGTCACTTTTTTAACCCAGACATTTACTAGCTCCACTGAACATGGCTCACCAGCCATAATAATAGTTTTAAGTGTTTTTAGCCTTACTGGCGAAATAGTTTGTAAGATTGAGGGCGGTAATGTAGCATGTGTAATTTGATATTTTTCAATAGCATTAGCTAATTCTTTTTCAATTAATATTTTTTCTTCTGATGGAATGTAAAGAGAGCTTCCGGCAATCAATGATGTAAATATTTCCGAAATAGAAGCGTCAAACCCTATTGATGAGAATTGTAGCGTTTTACTACTAGCATTTATTTTAAATGTCTTGATTTGCTCTATAACTAAATTTATAAGTGAATGGTGTTGGATCATGACGCCTTTTGGAATGCCAGTAGAGCCAGAAGTGTATATAATATACGCAATATGATTGCAATCTTTTTTCGGTTTAAATCTTTTATTATTAGACTCTAAAGAAGAAATAACTTTAACTTGTGATATTTGATTATCTATTATGTTTTTAGCGTACTTATCATTAGTAATAATATGGCGTGCGTTTGTGTCTTTGATAATCGCTCGTAATCTTTCAATAGGAGTGTGGGTTGGAACTGGAATGTAAATAGCATGTATTTTTATCAACGCTAATAAATATATTACCCACTCTGTTGAGCGTGGCATGTATATAATAACAGGTATTTGTTCTTTAATATGTGTATTGTGATATAAATATGATGCAAAATCATTTACTTTACTTTCTAATATTTGGTAAGTGATTTCAGTTTCTTGATAGTGAATGGCTAACTTATCTGCATTTTTATGAAAGCTTTTTTTTAATAGGTCCCAGACACCCTTTTTTTCTGGTATTTTCTTCTTAGTGCAATTCCATTTATGAAGCACCAAGTGTTTTTCTTGTTCTGGAAGTACTTCTAAGTTTTTGACTATTAAAAGGTCATTTTTAAGCATGCCTTTTAAGCAAACAGTATAGTGAATTAAACTGTTTTTTAAAAACCACAGAAAATTCTTATTATTAATATGGAGGTTTTGATTTATTAATAAAGAAATTTTCTTCTTACTCAAAGATATCTTGAAAATAATAAAAGTATTACGATTTGTATACATTTTAGAAGACGAGTCATCAAATGCAATACTTATTCGTGGAAATTTTTCTGAGTTGTTTGCAGATTGGTAGCGGTAAAAAATATCGTTAAGAAAGGTTTTTTTATTACGTACGCTTAATATTTGTCTACACACGGTTGCATAGATATTTTCTACCGACATGTCATCAGTTATTTGCGTAGATAATGGAATGTTTGAACTAAATAAATGGTTTTTATTTGAATGAAAGGGAACGACTAACCCAACGCCAACTTTATCGGTATTTCCTAATTTATATAAGTAGATAAATAAAGCAGCTATAAAAAAAGAAGAAAGCTCATCGTCGGTAGAGAGGTTATCTTTTAAAGCAGCAATTAACTCATTTGGCAAAGCAACATTAGCTACTGTTTTATAGTTTATTTTATGTGTTAATGAAAAATCCAATGCTTTTTGACTGAGAAAAGGAAAATCAGATGGTTTAAATCTCTCAATTTCATTTACCCAATATTTTTCGTGTTTGGATATTTCGCTGCTCAATGCTTCAAAAAGATGTAACTTATGTTTACTAGGTGATTTTATTCTTGACCCTTTTTGGAGATTGTGGGTTTTATACAAATTTCTTAATATACAATCTTTTCCATCTAAAGTTATTATTTGGGTAATAATAATATTTTTTGTGGAAGTTGATATTTCTAAATATTCATCAGTTAAATTAACAACTGTTCCTGGAGTTACTCTAGAATTAAGATCACTTAATCTTAATTCATTGATAATATAGCTGTTGTTTTTGATATTAAATTTGAGCGTACTTAATGAATTATCATGTATTCCAAAATGAAATGCTCTGTAGTATTTCTCTATTTCCTCCCCAGAATAGCGCCAGTTAATCCAACCGTTTCCTTTTGGTTTATTGTTTCGTCCATAGTAGGTTCTTCTATCAAGTGATTGTGATATTGGTGATAGGCCTGGCAAACGCAAGTCAGAAATAAGTTCTTTAAAAGCATTTAATGCATGTTGGTAACATTTTAAATTCAAACTTAAAGCGGTTTCTTTTTCATCTAAATCAAACGTAGATTGTTTGAGAATATCTCCGCTGTCTACTTCATTGCTCATGATATGCCAAGATATACCATGTTGTTTTTCATTATTTATAATTGCCCAAGAAGGGGCATTGATCCCTGCATATTTAGGTAAAGGTGCATGATGATAATTAATGGAGAGTTTCTTGATTTTTTTTAAAAATTTTTCCGGAATTATTTTGCTATTCACTATACTAAATAAGTAATCTATTTCTATATCAGGCATGTTTATCTCATCGATTGACTTATACAATGAAATATTGTTTTTGAGTGCCCATAACTCGGTGTTTTTTACAGAGGCGATTATCCCTACTATGTTGTAATTGTTTACCAGTAAGATTTCAGCACATTCAACAATGAAATGGTCTTCTCCTATGAGTAAGCAATTTGGCTTAGGGGTATTTATTTCTTTATTCATTAGAGTAATTACTTTAGTTGATTGAGGTTGCAATATAATTGTTGTTCTAAATACATAATATTAGTACGTGAATAATAGATGATAATTGCTAAGCAAGCAATGTTTTTGTTCAAAATTTGCGTAGTTAACTTAATCAGTTTAAGGTTATATATTGGAAGACGTGCAGGTAACCATTGAAGAGATATTCATCTAAGAACATGGGCAGCGAATGGAGCAGTCATGTTATTTGGTATATATATTGCTCTGCGTAAATAACACCTATTACACGTGGTATACAAATAATCTGGAAAAGCGTTATCAATCACATATAGATGGGACAGGTGGTTGCAAATATACTCGAAGTTTAAGCCTATGAAAATTACTCAGGCCTGGAAAATTTTAGATGGTAAAGCGCTGGCCATGAAAGTAGAGAGGTATATTAAAAAACCATCTCATATTGATAAATCAAAACTGATTAAATAGCCAACGCTTCAGATATATTTTAAATTTGAGGAAGACAGTATAATGTCGATAATGAGCTGATTTATTTACGCGCGATATGTGTAGCTTACCAAACCTTGTTATGCCAGGGAATAGTACTCATAATCCAAAATTCGAATGAAATTAGATTTACTCATCAAAATCCTTTAAAAAGATCAAGAAATTAAAAAAAACCAAATGAAAGAGCATGCTACTAAAGCCGCTATAAAATCATTAAGGTTTTCTAATCTTCGGTTTTTTATGGGTTTATAGTGCGCTAGTAATACTACTTCTTGAGGATTATATTTACGGATACTTCTTTGTTGAGCATTATCAAAGCCATTATTAATATTGTTATCAGAAAGTAATTCCAAATAGTTAAATCTACTTATATTAAGCTTACTAACTCTTTCTTGAATATCTTGAAGAAATTCGGATTTCACATGTTCAAACTCAGAACTGTGGTAACCAGTGCCGGTTCTTCTATGAAAATGCAAACCCATCCAAAGAATTGGATTTGGTTCGTGCTCAGAAAATAGCGGAAATACAAAAAAGAAATCCATTATCCAGCCCATACTTCCACTCTTAATTCGATGTTCTTTCTCAGCTACAAAATAAGAACCTAATTCATTTTGATTTATTTTATAATT
Organism: uncultured Legionellaceae bacterium; assembly: GCA_964483895.1. Lineage (GTDB taxonomy): Bacteria > Pseudomonadota > Gammaproteobacteria > Legionellales > Legionellaceae > 2-12-FULL-35-11. The sequence goes on along the minus strand of CAZADN010000048.1, from coordinate 50 downwards.
GTCTACACTAAAAAACTTCGCAGCTTTTTTCCCAGAAATTTCTGATATAT
>CAZADN010000047.1:0-11995 GCA_964483895.1 uncultured Legionellaceae bacterium | reverse complement strand
ATCGAAGTCAACAATCCTAAAGATAAGGTAACAGCAAAACCTTTAATTGGGCCAGAACCAATTGAAAATAACACGATAGCAACTATTAATGTTGTAAGATTAGCATCTAAAATAGTAGAAAATGCTCGCTCATAACCAGCATTAATCGCAAGCTGCGCCGGCACACCATTACGTAATTCTTCACGGATTCTTTCATCAATTAAAACATTGGCATCAACTGCCATGCCTATAGTTAAAACAATCCCCGCTATTCCAGGCAATGTAAGAGTCGCGCCAATTATCGATAATAACGCACATAATAATACTAAGTTAAAAAATATAGCAATATTAGCGATTAAACCAAATAATCGATAATAAACTAACATCAATATCAATATTAGCCCCATGCCTACTTCTAAAGATAATATCCCACGTTGAATATTTTCTTTACCTAAAGATGGTCCAACAGTGCGCTCCTCAACTGGGTAAATAGCAGCTGGTAATGCTCCTGCACGTAACAATAAAGCTAAATTTGTCGCCTCTTTGGCATCAGTAAGTCCAGTAATTTGAAAGTTATTTCCCAAAGCACTTTGGATGGTTGGCGCACTAATCACACGTTCATAACGTTTGGTTATTAATTTTTGTTCGCCATCAATCTCTTCTTTAGTAGTTTTACTTTCAACAAAAACAATCGCCATACGTTTGCCGATATTTTCTCTAGTAACTTTGGTAAACAATGCTTCACCACCGCCGCCTAATTGAATAGATACTGAAGGTGAGGCTGTTTGCTGATCGAAACTTGAAACCGCGCTAGTAATAGAATCGCCACTTAAAACAACTTGTCTTTTTAATAAAATTGGATAATCATCCATCTTATAAAGTTTGCTACCAGCAGGTACTACTCCAGTTCGCGCTGCACGCATAGGGTCGTTTTGACTATCCACCATGAAAAACTGTAAAGTCGCCGTACCACCAAGTATTTCTTTAGCATGCACTGCATCAAGGACACCAGGTAAATCAACCGCAACACGTGTTGCTCCTTGTTGTTGGACAACTGCTTCACCAACTCCAAGCTCATTGACACGATTTCGCAAAATACCCATAGTTTGTTCGATTGTGGATTGGCGTATATTATTTAGCTCATTCTCACTCAAAGCCGCACTCAAACCAATTTGCCCTTCATTTTTATTAACAGTTAATTCAGTAAAATTACTTTTAATCAATTGCATCGCGGCATCTAAAGACTTTTCATCTCTAAAACGTATGTCTACACTATTAGTTAAAGTTCGCATACCACTATAACGTATACCTTCTTCACGCAGAGATTGCCCGATATTTTTCATAATACCTTCATACCTGCGTAATAAGACGCTTTCAACATCTACTTCTAATAAAAAATGCACTCCACCACGTAAATCTAGACCCTGCTTCATCGGCGTCGCGCCGATAGACGAAAGCCAAGCTGGAGTTGATGGGAGTAAATTAAGCGCTATAGTGTAATCAGCACCTAAAGCTTTCTTTAATTTATCTCTTGCAAAAAGTTGCATATCTGTTGATTTAAAGCGTACCTCAACACTTTCATCATTATTTGATATCTTCTTATATTCAATTTTTTGCGAATCAAGGGCCGCAGTAATTTTCTGGGCTAAATCTTCGTTTGATAAAGTTTTAACTGAAGAAGATATCTGCAAGACTGGATCTTCGCTATATAGGTTCGGCAAAGCATAGAGAAACCCAATCACAAGAATAAAAACTAATAACAAGTTTTTCCAAAGTGGATATTTATTAAGCATTGATTGCTACTCTCTTAAATAGACTCGATTGTACCTTTAGGTAACACAGTTGTAACACTACTGCGTTGTAAAACTATCTCAACACCTTGTGATGGAGAAACTTTAATATATTGTTCATCTAAACTAACGACTTTACCTAAAATTCCACCAGCGGTAATTATTTCATCACCTTTCTTTAAATTAGATACTAGTTCTTTATGTTGTTTAGCACGCTTACTTTGTGGGCGAATCAGCATAACATAAAATAATACGAAAATTGCAACTATCATTATCATCGAAAAAGGACTATCAGCCTGAGGTGTAGCTGCAGTAGCGGCGGTAGTAGCTGTTTCTGCGAATGCATCATTTATTAAAAAACTCATTATTTCATCTCCGTAAACTTATTTTACACTTCAAAAAAGATCTCATGTATCATAAAGACATTTATCACTAAGGTAAATGATTTATATAAAAAACATTATGTGATATCAAGAGTCTTTGTGCTAACAATGGTGTATTCTTAAGCAAATGATGCAAGTATGCGCAAGTATATCCCGAAGAACATGTGTAACATTGGCAATTATTATCCAAAACCGTAAACTCAAACTCCCAAATACTATCTAAAATTGAGTTCTCGTACATATCTCTATAAAAAACACCATTATAACCATCCGCAGAAGGTTTATGATTTTCAATGAATAAATTTGATTCTTTACGAAGCTTTACTAAAAACTCCAAATCAAAACTACCAGACAAATATTTTGGTGACTGTAAATTAGCTAAACCTTCTGGATAAATCACCACGTCAACATCTAATATATCTATTAATTCTAAGATTGCATCGTAAGAAAATGTGTGTTTACTGCCATCAATTTCAGAAACGATTTGAAATTCATTTTTAGCGTTACAAGATAAAGAAGAACAATTTAAAACAAGTTGCTTATCCCAAGCTAAATACTTTCGAATATCTTGAGTAGATAAAAAATCTATCCCTGGACGCAGTAATAAATTTTTTAAATGTACTGAAATCGCCGTAACTCCAGCGAGTAATAAATCTTGATTAGTAAGACAAGAGCTTGTCTCATCAACAAATAATGGCTGAATATATTGATTTTTATTCATAATAATAAACTTACATCACCGTAACTATAAAACCGATATTGATTTGCAATTGCTTCCTCATAAAGATTCATAGTCTGTTTATGCCCAATAAATGCTGAGACTAACATAATTAAACTTGATTCAGGAAGATGAAAATTCGTAATTAATCCATCACAAATTTTAAATTTATACCCTGGGGTAATAAATATATCAGTATCTCTGGTTCCAGTTTCTAATAATGAATCTGTAGTTGCTGCAGATTCTAAACTACGCATCGCCGTAGTTCCAACAGCAATTACTCGCCCACCACGAGCTTTAGTATTAATAACCGCCTCAACAAGTTCAGGAGTTATAGTATAGCGTTCATTATGCATTTTATGATCTTTTATATCATCAACTCGTACTGGCTGAAATGTTCCAGCACCGACATGTAAAGTTACATACGCAGTATTAATCCCACTTTGCTGAAATTTAAGAAAAGTCGCTTCATCAAAATGTAATCCAGCAGTTGGCGCAGCTACCGACCCTAAATCTTTTGCATATACGGTTTGATAACGCACACTATCGGATAGATCATCTTCTCTATCAATATATAAAGGCAATGGCATATGGCCAACATTTTCAAGTATTGTATTGATATTATAATTGGCCTCGCACAAATATAACCCATCCATCTTATCAAGTACCGTAATTTTATAATTATTTGACAAATTAATAATGGAGTTATTTTTAGGAGCTTTACTTGCTTTTATATGCGCAATAAAACGATGCGTATCTTCTATTTTCTCAACCAAAAACTCAACTTTACCCCCAGTTTCTTTAATTCCATAAAATCTTGCCGGAATTACTTTACTATTGTTTAAAACTAATAGATCGCCAGGTCTTATAAAATTTACTAACGCTTTAAAAGTACTATGAGTAATTTGTTCAGAAGCTTTATCATAAACTAATAATCTTGAATCACTTCTGCTAGGCAATGGATATTTTGCTATTAATTCGGGAGGTAAAAAATAATTAAACTGACTTTTTTTCATGGCAAATTGTTTAAATTTGACAGGTTATCGATATTTGCATCAAAAATCAATATCCATTCTTGTATTTTTAATTAAACTCATGCTAATGTTTGCATATCCTATGCTAAAAATCTAAAGACTATGACATTGATTATATCAAAATTTGGTGGTACAAGCGTTTCAACTAGAGAGAATTGGGAAAATATATTATATATTGCAAATAGACATACAAATAACGGTATCAAACCAATTGTTGTGTGCTCAGCTATAACACAAGCATCTAATAATCTTGAACAAATGATTAAAGAGGCATTGCTTGGTAAATTTCAAGACTTATATAAAAGTTTAATGACCAATTATAAAACCCTAGCTAAAGAACTAGAGGTGGATGCGTCTTTAATAGAAAATGAAGAAGCCATGCTTGAAAAATGGTTAACTGGTATTGATTTATTAAAGCAAGCCCCTCCACAAACTAAAGCACAAATTTTAAGCCAAGGCGAGTTAATGGTTACTAAACTTGGGCATGCGTTTTTAAATCAAAATGGTCTTGATTGCTTATGGTTTGATGCACGTGAAGCAATTATTGCAATACCAGACATGGTAGGTGAAATAACTAATTATTGCGCAAGTAAATGTAGTAGCGATTATAATCAAGATCTAGCTATACGTTTAACTAATTGCCAACAAAAAGCTATTATCACGCAAGGATTTATAGGTGCAACTCCAAATGGTGAAACAGTACTACTTGGTCGCGGTGGCTCAGATACTTCGGCAGCCTTATTTGCATCAATTGTTAAAGCAACAGCTTGTGAAATTTGGACAGATGTTCCCGGTATATATACTGCTAATCCACATCAAATGCCGCATGCAAGACTACTTAAAAAGCTAAATTATGATGAAGCACAAGAAATTGCATCAATGGGCGCTAAAGTTATTCATCCGCTTTGTATCCCGCCAGTTCGCAAAGCCAATATTCCGATGCTTGTTAAATTCTCCAAAATGCCAGACCATTCTGGAACAAGAATATTTAGAGAAAGTGATGATGAAGCTCCACCAATAAAATCAGTTCTCATCAAACACAGTATATCTTTAATCTCAATTGATACGATAAACATGTGGCAAAAAATTGGGTTTTTAGCTGATGTATTTGCTGTATTTAAAAAATACGGGTTCTCAGTTGATTTAATAGCAACCTCAGAATCCAACATTACTATTTCTTTAGATAGCAGTGACTCACAACCCAACAGAACCTCTCTTGAATATCTTTTAGCTGAATTAAATGTTTTTTGTAAAGCTAAAATAATCGAACCATGCAGTGCGGTAAGCCTTGTTGGTCATGATATAAGAAGAGTTTTACCACAACTTGGCTCAACTCTAGAACTATTTGACAATAAACAAGTACATCTTATGTCACTAGCTTCAAATGACTTAAATTTAACCTTTGTTGTTGATGAATCGCAATCACAAAAATTATGCCAAGATTTACACTCTCTTTTAATAGAAAATAACCCACAAAGTTTTTATTATTCAAAAAGTTGGCATGATGAATTTGGCGACCCTATTAAGCGCCCTACTCCTTGGTGGGAAACCAAAAGAGATAGATTATTAGAAATAGCTCAAAAAAATTCGCCTTGTTATATCTATGATAAAGAAACGCAAGATATTAAAACGCGTGAATTAAAATCTTTAGAATCAATCGATGAAATATTTTATGCGATGAAAGCAAACGCTAATCAAGATATTTTACGTAACCTTAATAATCATGGAATTGGTTTTGAGTGCGTATCACGGCAAGAGTTAGAGCTAATTCTAAAGTTATTTCCAAAGATTGATAGAAAAAAAATCTTATTTACCCCTAATTTTGCACCCAAAGAAGAATATGAATATGCCCTTAGCACAGGTTGTTATGTAACAGTTGATAGTTTATATCCACTTGAAAACTGGTCTAAAATTTTTAACGGCAATAACATTATTTTGAGAATAGATCCAGGTTGCGGCACAGGACATCACAAATTTGTATGCACTGGGGGAAATGAATCAAAATTTGGAATATCGCTTTCTGATATTGATAAAGTTGCAGCCATAGTTGATGAACACAAAATTAATGTAATAGGCCTGCACTCTCACGCTGGCAGTGGCATCCTATCTGCAGAGCTTTGGAGAGATACTGCAATAATGCTCGCACAATTAGCCGAACGTTTTCCTAATACTAAATATATAAATCTTGGTGGTGGCTTGGGCGTCGCTGAAAAACCTGGCCAACAAAATATTGATTTACAGTTATTAGATAAATCCTTACAAAGTGTTAAATTAAATTATCCAAAATATAAATTTTGGCTTGAGCCTGGTCGCTATTTTGTTTCTGAATGTGGTGTTCTGGTTGCTAAGGTTACTCAATGTAAAGAAAAAGGCAAAGTACATTTTATTGGTATTGAAACAGGTATGAATTCCTTAATCAGACCAGCATTATACGGAGCTTATCATACTATTGTAAATTTAAGTGCTCTTAATCAAGAAAACTATGAATTTGCACACATCGTTGGCCCAATATGTGAATCGGGCGATACTCTTGGTTATAATCGCATGTTACCTAAAACAGTTGAAAATGATATCCTTTTAATCGCAAATGCTGGTGCTTATGGGTATTGTATGAGTTCGTCTTACAATTTACGTAGCCCTGCGCAGGAAATATTTTTAGAATGAGCTTGGTGGATGCAACGCAAAGAGACCTTGCAACCGATCCATCATGCTCATACATAGTTCAGGCGCCAGCAGGATCGGGAAAAACTGAAGTTTTAACCCAGCGTTATTTACGTTTATTAAGTACGGTACAAAATCCTGAGGAAATTATTTGCATAACGTTTACTAAAAAAGCTGCAAATGAAATGCGTGAGCGCATATTGGATTCCTTAAAAGATGCTAACAATAAAGTTACTCCATCATCAACACATAAAGAAAAAACCTACCAATATGCAAATAACGCCCTCTTGCGTTCTGCAAACTTAGGATGGGATATTTTATCAAAACCAAATAGTTTAAAAATAATTACTATTGACTCATTATGTCAAAGTCTTGCAAATGCTATCTTTATTCAAGAAAGCAAAACAGCATTTGCTGATATTTGTACAAATACTCAAGATATATATCAACAAACAGCTCGCGAATGTTTAGCATACGCCGCTCAGGATGGTTTTTACCAACAAGACTTACAAAATCTTTTGGCTCATGTAGATAATCGCCAAGATAATTTATTAAACTTATTTGCAGACCTATTAAACTCGCGGGATACATGGCTTGAAAAATTACTAATTGCAAAGCATCAAGATAAAAAGACCTTTGAAAAAGCCATTCAACTAATTGAAAAAAATGCGATTACTAATTTTCTTAAATGTTTAGATTCTGATTTGCAAAATCAGTTATTAAAATTAGTTAAACAATTATTTTTAGCAATAGGTAATTTTGATTCTGAACTTAATAAACTTGAATCATTAAAAGATTTAAATACTAATACCGCTGATGAACTTTGTTCTTTATTATTAACTTCAAGTAATAATATTCGTAAGGCATTTGATCACCATGTTGGTCTTAAAAAAGACGCATGTGATGCTTCTCAATATCAAACCTTAAAAGCACAAAGTAAAATTTTATTTGAAACTTTAGAAAATATCCCAAATTTTATTGAAACTCTATTACAAATAAAAAACCTTCCAAATCCTAACTATACTGAGCAGCAATGGACAATATTGCAATCTTTATTTAACCTTCTACCATTATTAGTTGCTCATCTTACCGTAGAATTTAATCAAAATAATCAAGTTGATTTTACTGGTATTGCTAATGAGGCATTACAAGCCTTAGGGGATTCTCTTAATCCAACTGATCTAGCATTATATTTGGATAACAAAATCCAACATATTTTGATTGATGAATTTCAAGATACATCATTAACTCAATTTCAATTACTTAAAAAACTTATTCATGGTTGGGAGATAAATGACGGCCGTACTTTGTTTATTGTCGGCGATCCACAACAATCAATTTATAGATTTAGAGGCGCAGAAGTTGGTTTATTTTTAAAAGCAAAAGCTAAGGGTATTGGTAATTTAAAACTTACCCCTCTTAATTTATCATGTAATTTTAGATCTGATGGTAAAATTATAAACTGGGTAAATAATAATTTTCAAACTATATTCCCCTACTCTGACAACATAAGTTCTGGCGCGATTAAATACACTAAATCTGAAGCTATTAACTCTGAAAAACCAACAAGTTTTATCAAAACATGTGAATTTAGCGATGCTAAACAAGAAGCGAATTTTATCACCCAAACAATTATTAAAGAATTAGCCGAAAATCCCAAAGCTAGTATTGCAATTTTAGTACGCTCACGAAACCAACTTTCCAATATAATAGAAGCAATTCATGCTCAGAATATACCATACCAAGGCGTTGATATTGATTTGCTAACAAAACAATGGTTTATACGTGATGTGCATAGTTTAACTCAAGCTTTATTAATGCCTGGCAATCGTCTTGCATGGTTAAGTTTCTTAAGAAGTCCATTTTGCGGATTAACATTAGAAGATATCTTAGCAATTGCATGTTTCGCACCTCAAAAGTCCATACTTTATGCCCTAGTTAATTTAGATAATATCGAAAATCTTTCAACTGACGGTTCTATACGAGCTAAATTTATTTTCAATATATTAAATAATGCACTAAATTCACGCGCCCAAACTGACACTTCTGCATGGATTAAAAGAACTCTTACAAGCCTACATGCTGAATTTATTTTAACTTCTAAACAAGAAGCAGATCTTGAACAATACTGGCAACTACTAACTGACTCATTAACTCAAGGAGAAATTAAAAATTGGTCTTTGTTTAACGAACAATTAAATACTTTATACGCAAAACAAACTGAAGCAACAAATCTGCAAATTATGACCATCCACAAAGCTAAAGGTTTAGAATTTGATTGTGTAATAATTCCAGGAGTTGGTGCAAAATCATCTAATCAAGATAATAGTTTATTTAGAATCTTAAACCTACCTGATGAAAAAGGAGAAGATATTTTCTTATTTTCACCTATTAAAGCCGCATTTGACGAACAATGTAAACTATATTCTTATCTTAAGAAACTCGATGAGCAAAAATCTAATTATGAATTACAAAGACTTTTATATGTAGCAATTACCAGAGCAAAATCTAGATTATATTTAACTGACTCTAACAATAAATCAATCATAAAAAATAGTTTTAGAAGCTTTTTAAGTCATATTAGTTTTGAAAATCATGAAAACACGGAGATTACTGAAATATCCGAAAGTAATATCCAAACACTCTACAGACTACCAACTGATTATTATACTAGCAAAGTGATAAATAAAGAATTAATCATCCCATCAATGCAATATACTTTGAGTAATGAAAATCAAAGAATAATTGGTATAGTAACACATGAATTATTGCAATGGATCTGTAATAATCATCCTGAAAATATACAATACATCCCCTGGGCACTAGCTAAAAATCACTTAATAAGTTTTGGAATTACTAATACAGAACTAGATAATACGCTTGAAAATATAAAACAAAAAGTTCAAAATTTATATAATGATGAAATTGGCAAATGGATAATATCAGAGCATAATAACGAAAAAAATGAATATGAGCTATTAATTAAAAATGACGACAATTATAGCACCAAAATTATAGATAGAACTTTTTATGCTGACGGATATTTATGGATTATAGACTTTAAAACCGGCATTCATAATCCATCCACTGAAAAAGACTATATCCAGCAAGTAAATGAATATGCCAAAGCACTTAGTCACTTAACTACAAACATACAATGCGGATTATACTATCTAGAAAATAACTATTGGTTTAATTGGCAATATATCCTCCATAGCGAATCAGTCAACGTCAATGCAGTTACATCGTAACTACCCACGTCGTCCAGAGCGCAGCGAGGGATACAAATAATAATCCTAGAATTCAGTTTTTTAACGCTGCCCTAAACTCGTAGAATTAGTAGGAATCTTTTGATGCTCTGTTATTGCATACATCAAATCTTGATAAGCTCTTGTATCACTAGAAAACAAGCTCATAGGTCCAAAAATTGAAAAACCAAATCCTCTATCTAAATTTATTATTTTTGACAACTCTGAGTTACGATTACTAATCTCTTTTATTAAAACATCTAATATTTTTTCTCTATATTTAGAAGCTTCTTCACCTGCCATAAATTCTATCGTATCTTCTGGAATTTTCCATTTTTCACTGTTGTTATAACGAGACTGACGGTAAATTGCTTCGTCTCGAAGTGCATAATATGAGTCTTTATTTTTTTCAATCTTATTTATACATCTTTCTATTAATCTTGCAATTCGCGACCTTTCCTTAAGATTAAGCCCCATATAACCAGAACACAAAAGACCACCTGTGCCTCCAACTAAATTATATAATGTTTGAATAAATAAATTTTTGTTTTGAAACACTCCATCAAAAAAAGCACGTAAATCATGTACATTACCCTCAGGATGCATTCTTATTACATTAGTATAAGTCAGGCCACTAGAGTTATACTCGCTTGCCACGTACGACTCACCAGGTTCCAAATGCATATTTATATCCTTGTTGTAATATTTAGAAGCACATTAGCATGTAACACGCATGGCAACAAGCTTTTTTGTTATTAATACTCTAAACAGAGTTCTATACTTTTCAAAACTGCCTCTTATTTTTTTAAACTCCGCTTGCTTACGCGCGCTGCTCTGTTTCTTTTTTAACTTAATTTTGCAATAAAACCAAAACCGTTAATTGTAGCCAGGATGAAGCAAAGCGTAATCCGGGAAATTTTCACAACGAACCCCGTAATCCGCTGCGCCCTGAGGAATTGTCATTTAATTACGCAAAAGTAGATAAGCTTTTAAGTAGCAGTGATGAGATGGTTTAGTTGAGGATGTCTGGCAGTCTGTAACTCGTGTTACGCCCACCTCCAGGATTTTGAATCAAGATATCACGTCCTTTTAAATCTTGAATATCCCTTAAGGCAGTATCATTTGAGCATTTGGTCAGTTTTGCATATTTAGAAGTATTCATATGGCCTTTAAAGTCATCTTCCAGCATGCGATTGATGATGATACACTGACGTTCGTTAACCGGTTTCTGATTAATCATGTTCCAAAGCTGAGCTTTGAACAACACTTTTTCAAGCGTAATCTCCGCATTAGAAAGCTGATAATCACCGCAAATTATGCGATGAATAACCAGACTTTTCGCCGCACGCAAGAATTCTAAACTACTATTGCCTCATAATTGAATATAAATAAAGGAGCGATGAATAGATTTGAAAATAAGTTTCTATTTTGCTCAACATATTTTATTATAAATTAATTTTTAAATATTTAAAACGCGATGCACGACTTTTCACTGAACAATACGTGCCCATGAGCATGAGCATACTCATGCCAGGTTTTTAAACAATATCAAGCAATTCAAATTGTAACGGTGGATTTCCCAATAATTTATTGACTCACCTTACGCAGAGGCTTTAATTAACTGTAACTCTTTGAACATAATTTGATATAACCACTTGATTTAACTGGCGTCCCAGGCAAGATTCGAACTTGCGACCTGCCCCTTAGGAGGGGGCCGCGCTATCCAGCTGCGCCACTGGGACGTTGTTTAGGATTTTATATTTTTCTTTGTTAAATCTCAATTTATTTGTCATAAAAAATAAAATGCTTATTTCCAATGATAAGCAATAATGATATCTCCTTCTACTTTACTATGACACACAAGTTGTTATTTTTTAATTCAGAATCTAAAAATAGCGATAATATCATGAAAAGATTTTGAGCGACAGGCCGTATTTTTACGGATGCCATTAGTTTTTGACAAACCTCGTATTACTACGGAGTTTCATTAATTGAAAGTTTATTGAGGTTTTCAATATAGATTCTGAAGTTTTTCCTTGACTATATCAAAATATGTACTAACTTTTATGTACTGAGCAAAAAGGTGATATATAGAAACAACGGCATCATCTATTAACACAAGGTCTTCAATGAGCCCATACAACCAAATATTAAAACTTAAAGAACATATATTAGGTGAACT
>CAZADN010000046.1:0-12078 GCA_964483895.1 uncultured Legionellaceae bacterium | reverse complement strand
CTTTTACAGGTATCGCAGGAATCTCCAAAAGTGGCGATAATGTTTTATTTGAAGCTAACGTTGGCGTAAGCGACCATGTAACCATAGAAGATGGTGTAATTCTTGGTGCCAGAGCTGGAGTTCCGCCGAATAAACATTTAAAACAAGGTAACATTTATCTTGGTAACCCTGCAAGACCAAGAGATAAAGCTATTGAACAAGAGCTCGCAGCAACTCGTATTCCATTTATGCGCAAAAATATTCAAGCACTTACCGAAAAAGTTAATCAATTAAGTGAGCAGATTAATCAGCTTGAAACTGAGGATAAAGAAGCATGAGAAAGCCATTAATATTAGTTGATGGCTCATCATATTTTTTTCGCGCATTTCATGCTTTACCACCATTACTTTCCAGCAAAGGTCACCCAACTGGCGCTATCTATGGTGTAGCTAACATGGTAAAGCGCTTAATTAAAGACTATGAAGCTCTAGAGATTGTCATTGTTTTTGATGCCAAAGGTAAAACCTTTCGCGATGAATTATATCCAGAGTACAAAGCGCATCGGCCACCTACTCCGACAGATTTAAGCTTACAATTTAAACCCTTACTTGAAGTTCTAACTGCTTTAGGCTTACCAATCTTAATTATCCCTGGAGTTGAAGCGGATGATGTAATTGGCACTATTGCAAGACAAGCAACTTTAGCTGAACGAGAAGTAATTATCTCAACTGGTGACAAAGATTTAGCACAACTAGTTAATAAGCATATTACATTAATTAATACCATGACTAATGTCACTATGGATGAACAAGGAGTATTAAATAAATTTGGGGTAATGCCTGAGCAAATAATAGATTATTTAACCTTGGTTGGAGATACTTCAGATAATGTTCCAGGTGTTAGAAAATGCGGCCCTAAAACCGCTGTTAAATGGCTAAGCACTTATCAAACTTTGGATAATTTAATTGCTCATGCTGATGAGATTAGTGGTAAAATTGGTGAAAATCTTCGCGAAGACATTCCAAATCTTGGTCTTTCTAAAAAATTAGTTACAATTAAAACTGATGTTGATTTAGAAGATAATCTTGATGCATATAAACTCAAATCTCTTGATAAAGAGAAGTTATTAGCCATCGCTAAAGAATTTGAATTTAAATCTTGGATAAAAGAATTATCAAGCAATATAGATGAAGCCAAGAATCAGACGAATGAACCTCAGGAACATGAAAACGCACAACTGCAATTTTCACATACAGTAATCACCACCTCAAGCGAATTTGATTACCTTGTTACAAATCTATCTAAATGCGCACTGTTCTGCATTGATACAGAAACCACAAGCCTGAATGCTTTACACGCACAACTAGTTGGAATATCCATTTGCGCTGAAAGTATTGATCCAATATACATTCCTCTTACACATACAGAAAAAAGCGCGCAACTTGATATAAGCCTAGTATTAGATACCTTAAAACCATTACTTGAAAATCCCAATATTCAAAAAGTTGGTCAAAATCTTAAATATGACTATCAAGTGTTTAAAAATTATGGGGTTACGCTCCAAGGCATTAGCTTTGATACTATGCTTGAATCATATCTACTAAACAGTACAACCGCGCGCCATGATATGGACTCGTTATCTCTTAAATATCTCAATCATAATACTATTAAATACTCTGAAGTAACGGTTATAGACGGTAAAACAGTAAATTTCAATGAAGTTCCAATTAATTCGGCCGCAAAATATGCAGCTGAAGACGCGCTCATTACTTTACGTCTTCACCAAACAATATACCCAATGCTTGCAGAATCACTAAAATCTGTATTAACTGATATAGAAATGCCACTTATTGCCATTCTTGCGGAAATGGAACGCAAAGGTGTATTAATAGATACAGTGCAACTAGCCTGTCTCCAAGCTAGATTTACTGAAGAACTTAATGCATTACAAGAAAAAGCATTTGCTTTAGTTGGCTATGAGTTTAATTTAAACTCCCCCAAACAATTATGCACAATATTTTATGAAGAATTAAAGATACCAGTAACATCTAAAACCCCGACTGGCCAACCGTCTACTTCCGAAGCAGTATTGCAAGATTTAGCCAATGATTATGAACTTCCAGCTATAATTTTACGTCATAGAACTTTAAGTAAATTATTATCTACTTATATTATTGCTTTACAAAAAAAACTAAATCCCAATACCACGAGAGTACATACATCATACAATCAAGCAATAACTGCGACTGGCAGATTATCCTCAAGCGACCCTAATTTACAAAATATTCCCGTACGCGGCGAAGAAGGTCGACTTATTCGGCAAGCATTTATTGCTCCAAATAATTGCTGCATTTTAAGTTCAGACTACTCGCAAATTGAGTTGCGCATTATGGCGCATTTTTCAAAAGATAAAGCTTTATTAGAGGCTTTTAGTAGTGGTTTAGATATTCATACAGCAACAGCCAGTGAAATTTTTAATACTCCTTTAGAGTCTGTCACATCAGAGCAGCGTCGTCGCGCTAAAGCCGTGAATTTTGGGTTAATTTACGGCATGTCAGCTTTCGGTCTTGCTAAACAATTAAACATTGAAAGATCTGAAGCACAAGAATACATAAATATGTATTTTAACCGCTACCCTGCAGTTTTAGAATATATGGATAACACCCGCAAACTCGCGCATGCAAATGGTTATGTTGAAACATTATATGGCAGACGTTTATATCTTCCTGAGATTAATGTTAGCAACTCTTTAAGGCGCAAAGCAGCAGAGCGAGCTGCCATCAATGCCCCATTACAAGGTACGGCCGCAGACATTATTAAAAAAGCCATGATAAATTTTGCTAATTGGCAAAGCGCACAACAAAATAAATCAATTAAAATGATAATGCAGGTACATGATGAATTGGTTTTTGAAGTAGATAACCAAGAATTGGAAGAAGCTAAAATTCAGATAAAATCTATCATGGAAGGAGTTAGTGGATTATCAGTGCCATTGGTTGTTTCAGTTGGAGTAGGAAAAAATTGGGATGAGGCAAAAGGCTGAATCCGAGCCGCGCCCGTCAGGAAGCGGAGATTTATCATATATTCAAAAATCTCCGCTTCCTGACGGGCGCGGCTCTGTTTCGTTAACTACAATATTCCAGTCTGTCGCAATAAAGCCTGCACTTTCGGCTCTCTACCACGAAAATCTTCAAATGCTTCTCGTGCCTTTTTTGAGCCACCCACTTCTAATATAGAATGCAAAAACTCACGCCCAGTATTTGCATTAAATATACCATCTTCTTCAAACTTAGCGAATGCGTCTGCAGATAAAACTTCCGCCCATTTATAGCTATAATATCCAGCCGCATATCCTCCAGCAAAAATATGACTAAAGCTATTTTGAAAACGATTATAACTTGTGGTTGGTACAACACTAACTTCAGAACGAACATTTGCTAAAGTTTGCATAATGAAATTTTCATCTGTACGTACATATTGCTCATGAATACGAAAATCAAAAATAGAAAATTCCAATTGTCTAATCAACGCCATAGCAGATAAAAAATTCTTGGAATTAATAAGATTTAAATATATTTCATCCGGCAATGATTCATTAGTTTCAATATGTTGGCTAAGAAGTTTAAGAGATTCCTTATCCCAACACCAATTTTCAAAAAATTGACTCGGCAATTCAACCGCATCCCACTCAACACCATGTACTCCTGAAGCTGCAATATAATCAACTTTAGTTAAAACATGATGCAAACAATGCCCGCACTCATGAAATAAAGTCTGCAATTCATCATGCGATAAAGTCGCTGGTTTATCCTGTGAAGATTTAGCAAAATTACAAGTAAAAGTTGCTATTGGCAATTGTACCGTGCCATCAGCACGCACATATCTACTTTGCATAGAGTCCATCCACGCACCTGAGCGTTTATTTTCTCTGGCAAATAAATCAACATATAAATAACCGCGCACATCTTTGTTTTCACCAATAACCGCAAAACACTCAACATCTTTATGCCAAACATCTACATCTGATACTTTTTCTAAAGCCACACCATACAATTTATTAATTATGCTAAATAACCCAGACAATACTCGTGACAGCGGAAAATACGGACGTAATTTTTCTTGCGAAATATCATATAAATCATGCAGCATTTTCTCACTAACAAAAGCCACATCCCAAGGCTTAACCTCATCAATATTTAATTTATCTTTTGCATATTTTTGTAAACTTGCGAACTCAGCTTTGGCCTTAGGATAAGAAATTTCCACTAAATCTTGTAAAAACTCATTTACTTTGCTTGGTGACTCAGCCATTTTCGTAGCAATAGATACTTCAGCATAATTTGCATAACCTAATAAATCTGCAATTTCTGCTCTTAAGGCTAAAATTTGATTCATAATTGCAGAGTTATCAAACTTACCTGCTGAAGGTCCAACATCCGAGGCCCGAGTTGCATATGCCTCATAAAACTGCTGGCGTAAATCTCTATCCTCAGCATAAGTTATTACGCCAATATATGTTGGTTGCTCAAGATTTAAAACCCAGCCATCAAGATTTTTCTCTTTAGCCAGGAAACATGAACTATCTTTTAAATACGAAGGCAAGCCATATAATTTATTTTCATCAGTAATATGTAAAGTAAAATCTTGCACTGCATCTAAAATATTATTTTCAAATTTATTAGTAAGATTTGCTAACTCGGTTTGCGCTTTTTCAAAGAGTTTTTTGTCAGCAGAAGACAATCCAACACCTGCCAATTTAAAATCTCGAATAGCATCATCTAAGATTTTTTGTTGCTGAGGATTCAAATTCTCTCTTGCAATTTTTTGTACAGCTGCAAATAACTCTTGATTCTGGCCTATTTTCGACTCATACTCAGAAAGCTTTGGCAAACAATCCTGATAACATTTACGTAATTTTGGTGAATTAACAACCGCATGTAAATGTGCCATTGGCGACCAAAATCTTTCTACTTCATCGCTCATAACATCTAGAGGATACATAAGATTATCCCATGTAGAACCTAATTCCCCCTCATCAATTGAGTTTGTACGCAAATTTGCTAATATTTCATCTATCTTTAATAAGTTTCTATTTAATAATTTTTCTAAACGCGTTACATACGAATCAATTTCTAAACTTGTAAAATTTGGCATGCATTCCATTATCATTGTCCTTATCCCCCACTACTATACATAGAGCTAATACTTTTCATCCAAGAAGTTGTCCCAGATTGTTCTTTTGCACTATCATCCAATTTAACACCCAATGATTTAATAAATGTCTTGTCAACAGTTTTAACTCTCGAAAATAAGCTTAAATCATTTATTACAGCAACCCTATCTTGGCTATTTGCATTATTCTCTAGCTGCTGTTTAACACCACGATTATATTCATATAAGGCAGCTATTTCATTTTCTCCTTTTTTAATACAAATCACTCCTTTAGAATAACGCCCCAGTAAGTTAGGTTTTCTTAATTCACTTTCATTTTCTATTACTAAAGCTCCATATGAGTCTTTTGCTATCAAAGGCGGATTTAATTTATTTGCTTCACTCCTCGCAAGACCAATAGAATAATGACGCAAAGGCGCTACAATAATTGTAATAAAACTCGCAACCAACGGTATAAACGGGCTAATAGTACCAAAAGCTTGGGTCATTAACGCTATACAAATCAACAATACTGCAAAATTAAATATTGCATACAATAACGCTTTTTTATCAATCTCAATGCGGTTTGAAAAATTAGCTATGAAAGAGCCATTATCATCTAGATCATTATCATCTTTAATTTTTTGTAGATCATTTTTAAACTTATTCAAACGCTTGCTGTCAAGATAGTTGCGAATCATAATCATGCAAAAATCATACGCTTGCGCCGCAACCATTATATATACTCCAATAATAGGTAAATTGCCAGCAAGCGAAAAGCAATTAATTAAACCGCTCACAAACCACATCCAATCATTAGCTATTTCAAAAAATAATTCTTTTATCCTAATTTTTAAACGCACAAGCCAACCGTACTCTTTCTCAATTTCAGGTAATTTTTTACCCCCAAATATAGATAAAGTTCCAATGGCACTAAATATTAAGGTGCATAAATTAATTAAAATTCTAGGTATAAAAAATACCCAGGCTAAATAAGCAAAAAAATCACCAACGTGATTATCCTGCAAAATCCTAATCCATTTAATAACGTCAGTAAGATATGCAAATGCCCTAGTGAATTGCGCAACTAACAATCGCCACGTACGTGCAAAAACAAAACGCACATTAGTTGCTGGAACATGAAAATTTTCGCTATAACTCGCTATAAATTCATTAGGCTTTGGAATATTCTTATCATAAAGGCTTAAGCCAGAATTAATAGGCTTAGCAATTATTGGCTTTTCTTTTGCAGACCAATCTGAACTCAAATCATACAGCAACTGCTCTAAAGTGCGTAATTGTTCAAGATAACCATAACTGTCTCTATATACCGCTGCTTGTAAAAGCGCGGTCAAAATCATTTTGTCTGCAATTTCTAAAAGTACATTTGGATCTGGCTCTTGTAAACCTTTTGCGATTTTAGCTTTATATGACTGCAACGCGACTATTTGTGCGCGCCTCAAATTTAAATAATTATCAACAAAAGGCAACAAAAAACTCGCGGCAATTTTTGCATCACCAACCTGTAAATCTCGAGTTTTTTTTATTACTGCAATTTTTTTCTGAAGGATTATATCTAATGTATCATTCTCTTCCTGATTAACAACAAAAAAACGACCGCCAACTACAGAGCCTCCAAGCTTTTCCTTTGCATCAGCACTAACTAATGAATCTAAGTAGTGCATAAGTATTGAGTCTTTTGCCATATGTACTTCTATCATCACTTCAATTATAATCTGGGCTATTGTCTCACAATAAAAACAAAATGTGAACTTTTTTCTGGCATCTAATTTAATTAGTAGACTTGTGCTAATAAACCAGATGCGAGACAATATCATTTTTATCCAAAATAACTAGGAAAATTCATGAGCTTATCAAAAGTTTTTGCGAATGCTATTCGCATGCTAAGCGTTGATGCGGTTGAAAAAGCTAAATCTGGTCATCCTGGCATGCCCCTTGGAATGGCAGATATTGCAGCGGTACTTTGGAAAAACTTCTTAAAACATAATCCAAATAACCCATATTGGTGCGACAGAGATAGATTCATAGTCTCCAATGGCCACGGCTCGATGCTACTTTATTCCCTACTACACTTAACAGGCTATAATCTTAGTATTGAAGATATAAAGAATTTTCGTAAACTTGGCTCAAAAACACCAGGGCATCCTGAGCACACTGATACCCCAGGAGTAGAAACTACTACCGGCCCACGTGGCCCAGGATGAGCAAATGCTGTGGGGATGGCAATGGCCGCAAAAATCTTAGCAACAATATTTAACGATGCAGAGTGTGATTTAGTTAATCATTACACATATACCTTTGTTGGAGATGGTTGCCTAATGGAGGGTATTTCGCACGAAGCTTGCTCACTTGCCGGAACTCTTGGACTGAATAAATTAATCGTCTTTTATGATGATAATGGTATATCTATAGATGGTAAAGTTGATACTTGGTTTACAGACAATACCGCGGAAAGATTTAAAGCCTACAACTGGCATGTTATCGAAAATGTTGATGGCCATAACGAGCAAGAAATAACAAAAGCTATAAAAGAAGCCCACCAAGAAACAACAAAACCAACTATCATCATCTGCAAAACCATTATTGGCTATGGTTCAATTTTTGCTGGCACCTCAAAAACACATGGTGCGCCACTTGGTGCAGAAGCAATAAGTAAACTTCGTGAACACTTAAACTGGGAGTATCCAGAATTTTTTATCCCAGAGTCATTGTACCAAGAGTTTAATCAAAGTGTTGCAGGTAATATTAAAGAACAAGAATGGATAAATAAAGCTCAAGAATACCAAAAACGTCGACCTGATGATTATTATGAATTCTTAAGAAGAGTAAACGGCGACTTACCAGATAATTGGGATACAGATTCAAATGAATTTATTGAAACAACTATTGCTGAAAATACCGCAATAGCGACGCGTAAAACCTCTCAACAATGCATTACTTACTTCACCTCATTACTCCCTGAGCTCCTTGGTGGATCTGCGGATTTGACTGAATCTAATAATACTGATTGGAAAGATGCAAAGTCTATCTGTAAAAAAGATTTTAGTGGTAATTATATCCATTATGGGGTCCGTGAATTTGGAATGTCAGCAATACTTAATGGTATCGCATTACATGGTGGATTTATTCCATTTGGTGGAACCTTTTTAATGTTTTCAGATTACGCACGCAATGCGATTCGCATGTGTGCTTTAATGAAGCAAAGGGTGATATTTATTTATTCTCATGACTCTATAGGACTAGGTGAAGATGGCCCCACTCATCAACCAATAGAACATATTTCCATGTTAAGAACAACCCCTAATCTTAAAGTATGGCGACCAGCGTCACTTATGGAAACAGCCGTTGCCTGGCAACAAGCCATTGAAACTCAAGATGGCCCTTCATGTTTATTACTTACAAGACAAAATTTATCCCCGCTTGCTCACAACAAAAACCATATTGCAGAGATTAAACGTGGAGCTTATATAATTAGTGATACTAAACATAAACCAGATGTAATTTTACTAGCAACTGGTTCTGAAGTACAAATTGCCATAGATAGTGCTAAAATAGCCTTACAAAAAGGAGTTAATGTTAGAGTTATATCTATGCCATGTGTTGAAGCATTTTTAGCACAAGACGCCGAATATCAAGAATACATTTTGCCTAATTCAATTAGAAAACGCATTGCAATTGAAGCAAGTGCATCGAATTATTGGTATAAATTTGTTGGTTTAGATGGGCATGTTATTGGAATTGACAGATTTGGTAAGTCTGCCCCAGCTAAAGATCTTTATCAATACTTCAATATTACAGTCGAAAATACAGTTTCAAATATATTAAAAATTGCGGAGAAATAATATGACAATACGTGTTGCAATTAATGGCTATGGCCGCATTGGCCGCTGCCTATTGCGTGCCATTTTTGAATATGGCCATACACAAAAATTTAACATTGTAGCGATTAATGATTGCTCAGGGATAGAAACTACTGCACACTTAACTAAATATGATAGTACTCATGGTCGTTTTGCAAGTAAAGTAGAAATAGATGGGAAATACATGCTTGTTGATGGAAATAAAATCCTTATTACTTGTGAACGAGACCCACAAAATTTACCATGGAAAGATTTAAATATCGATTTGGTTTTTGAATGTACTGGCCACTTTACAGATAGAGAATCTGCACAAATGCATATTAATGCCGGAGCTAAAAAAGTCTTAATTTCTGCCCCTGGTAAAAATGCGGACGCAACTATTGTTTATGGTGTAAACCACCACATCCTTAAAGCTTCTGATAGTATTGTCTCAAATGCTTCTTGTACTACAAACTGCTTAGCTCCTGTGATTCACCCTTTGCATAAAACTATTGGGATTAAGCATGGGTTATTAAATACTGTACACTCTTATACCAAAGATCAATTATTATTAGATGGTAACCACAAAGATTTACATAGAGCAAGAGCTGCCGGACAATCAATAATCCCAACCAAGACAGGGGCTGCCGCAGCCGTTGGTATTGTTTTACCAGAGCTTGCAGGCCTACTTGATGGTTTTGCTATGCGAGTGCCAACTAGTAATGTATCGGTTATCGATTTTACTTTTACCTCAAAAATCCAAACCTCAGCCAAAGAAGTTAATGATATTATGCGTGCTGCACAAAATGATGTTTTACATATAAGCGATGAGCCATTAGTATCTTGCGATTTTAATCATCACCCCGCCTCTGCAATTTTTGACACAACCCAAACTAGAGTTCTGGGAGATTTAGTTAAAGTTGTAGCTTGGTATGATAACGAATGGGGTTTTGCAAACCGCATGATAGATACAGCCACTTATATGATGAATATTTAATAGGAGAATCCATGAACGTCTTAAATATGTGTGATGTAGATTTACGTGGAAAACGTGTTTTAATCCGTGAAGATTTAAATGTTCCGATAAAAGACGGCATCATCACTAGCGATCAAAGAATTCAAGCTGCAATTCCGACAATCAAAATGGCCCATGAAGCCGGTGCCGCGGTCATAATCATTTCTCATTTAGGACGTCCTGAAGAAGGTAAATTTGATAAAAAATTCTCTTTAGAACCAGTTGCACATTATTTAGAAAAACAATTAGATTACCCAGTTAAATTCACTAATAACTACTTAAATGGTTTAGAAACATCTCCTGGTGATATTATAATGTGCGAAAACATGCGCTTTAATGTTGGAGAAAAAGCAAATGACCAAGCGTTATCCCAAAAACTTGCAAATCTATGCGATGTCTTTGTGATGGATGCCTTTGGTACAGCTCATCGCGCTCAATCTTCAACTTGCGGAGTTGCGGCATTTGCGCCAGCAGCAGTTGCTGGGCCATTATTAATGCGTGAATTAAAGGCTATTGAACGCGTTTTAAAAAATCCGAAAAAACCAATCATTGGGATAATTGGTGGCGCCAAAGTTTCTTCTAAATTGACACTGCTGAAACAAATCGTAAAAAAAGTGGATGTCCTAATTCCTGGTGGCGGCATTGCCAATACTTTCCTTAAGGCTAGTGGGAAAGAAATTGGGGTATCACTTTGTGAAAATGATTTATTAAACGAAGCAAATGAAATCTTAGAGTTAGCTAAAACCACTGGTTGTGAAATTTTACTGCCAGTTGATGTTGTGGTTGGTAAGGCGATGGTAGAAACATGCCCTGCATATAATAAAAATCTCGCAAACGTTGCAGTTGATGATATGATTATGGACGTAGGTCCTGAAACTGTTGCCAACTATGTGGATATTTTAGCCAAGGCACAAACTATAATATGGAATGGTCCCCTAGGTGTATTTGAATATCCACAATTTAGCTATGGTACAAGATCTCTTGCAATTGCAGTCGCTAATAGTGAAGCTTTTAGTATAGCTGGAGGTGGTGATACATTAGCAGCAATTGACAAATATAATCTTACTGAAGATATTTCTTATATCTCAACTGGTGGCGGCGCATTTCTTGAATGTTTAGAAGGCAAGAAATTACCTGCTGTTGCTATTTTAGAACAAAGAGCTAGCATCACAGCTACCTAAAACTAGGAAAAACTATGCCAAGTTCTGCAATCACTGTTTTATTACTAACGCTCTCTAATGTATTTATGACATTTGCTTGGTATGCTCATCTTAAAAATTTAAGCATGAAACCATTATGGATGGCTATATTAATAAGTTGGGGGATTGCCTTTTTTGAATATATTTTTCAAGTTCCAGCAAATAGAATTGGGTTTGCAAGCGGCGTATTTACTTTAATGCAGCTTAAAATTATCCAAGAAATTATTACTCTAGCAGTTTTCGTGCCGTTCGCTATTTTTTATATGCGCCAACCAATTAACTGGAATTTTTTGGGTGCGGCGATATGCATGATTGGAGCAGTATATTTTATTTTTAAAACACCAGGATTATCTTAAGAAGAAAAATTATCTATGAAACTAACTATCACGCTATTATTCTTACTATTATCGTCTTGTATTTATGTCGAGGGCCAAGTGATTAAAGAGCCACAAGACGTAAAAGTCAGAGACTCTCTTGAGAGATTTGCATATTGGGAGCGATGCGCAACCGTAGATGTAACTGAACCCAGTAAAAATTAAAGTAGGTTGGGCTGTAAAGCCCAACAATGAATCTAACCAATAAACCTTAAAAACTGTATATTCTTCAAGATCTCATGTTGGGCTTTGCAGCCCAACGTACAGTCCAAAGACGTTATTCTTTTTCTATAAATCCACATCCTGGATTTGGACAAATAGTTTGTTTTCCTAGACGCTTGCCCTCTTTGATTGTTAAAATCGGCCATGCACATTTTGGACATTGTTTATTAATTGGCTCATTCCAGAGCGCATAATCACATTTTGGATAGCCACCACAAGAGTAAAATATTTTCCCTTTGCGTGATTTGCGCTTCAAAATATTCGCAGAATTGCACTTT
>CAZADN010000045.1:1849-12205 GCA_964483895.1 uncultured Legionellaceae bacterium | reverse complement strand
ACTCAACATCTGGCGCCCCTTCAACAGCCGTAATAAATTTCTGACTAAAATCTTCAACTTCTGCAGCAGTATTTGGAATATTAGAATTTTTTCTAAAAAACTCTTGAATTCTTGCAATGTTATCATCTAAATTCGCGCTATCTTCGATTAAAAACTCTATTGCTTTAATCCACTTGTCACATGAAATGCGGTGACAAAGACGTGAATTCTCGAATACTAACTTGGATAATGCATCAAGCTCATTATTATTTAATTTATAAAATGCTTGATATAACCCATCAAGCATTGCGCACTCTTCTCCATATATCGCGGTAATTATTTCTGGATTAACATTTTTTACGAAAAGTTGAGTCAACCAAGTTTGATGAAAAGCATTTAGCCTTTGAATTCTATCTTTTTCATCAAAAGCCAAAGATTGATTAACTCTTTCTCGCGAAATCAATACTCGATTAGGCTTAAATGCTTGTATATTATTTTCATAATAAAAATCAGCTAGAATATCACGCGCAATATTACAATTATCATCATCGCGCCAATGTGTTTCTATCTCCCTGCGGCATTGTTTCCATTTACGTTTAAGAGAATCCTGTTCCTCAAGAGATAAATCAAAAATCTTTTCCATAACCGCTGCAGAGCCCTCGATTAATAAATTATCTTTACGCGCCATACGCTCTTTAGCTTCTCTTTCAATCTGTTGTTTTATATATTCTAAAGTTCTAGCTAGTAAATATTTATCTCGAAGGTCTTTATCGTCTCTTATTGCCTCCCACTTAGGTTTGCTTTTATTCTTTTGACCATGCTTCTCAAGCTTTTCTTCTAAATGTTGATTTTCAAACTCAAGTCTATTTTGAAAATCCTTATCATTTTCAAAATATTTTAACTCAACTTGCACCGCGTTATAGTTAATAATATCCTGACAAGTACCGCCAGCACCATGCCTACCTTGACGACCTTCTTCTTGTTTAACAACTTCTGGAGTTGCAGGATAAGTTCTTAATACTTTTAAGCCTTCGGTATCTTTTTCGCCACGAAGTGTGTCATATGGTTTAATATCACTACCACGCCCTAATCGCGCACTAACAGTAATAGCACCTTTATCACCAGCATTTTTTAAAATCTCAGCTTCACTTATACCACTCGCATTAGTATCAATTACAACTTGAGGTTGATGTGCGCCTAAGGCTTCTTTAATCATTTGACCAAGAATTTCCACTTCTCTATCATCTGCGCACGCAATAAGAACTGGTTGCTTAGGATTAACATTAATAGAATCTATAATCGCCCGAACCTGTAATATCCTACCCTGCATTACATAATCTTCAATTACACGATTATGCAATTGCTTCTGCTCATCAGATAATGTAGGATTTAATTGCGTAATAGCATACAAAACATTTGCTGGTAATTCTTCTTCTGTTTGCGTATAAATCGGCGCTAAAAAAGTGGTTTTTATTTCTTCATGCGTTGGAAGTTTTATTACTCTATCTATAAATAATTCTTTTCTATAATACTTAACTGCATCTTTATCACCTGCAGTTCCTGTCATCGCTTCAAGATGAGCGTAATAATTTTGGAGAATGTATTTAGCATTAGAAGACAGTGCTATTTCACTTTCAGGTTCAATAAAGAAATTAGGAGTTTCGTGTTTTGCAACCGCTTCATTATTTAACCGTACATGCAAAAATTGTTGCACTAAATCACTATAAGTTGAGCCATGATAAACTTGATTATTAATCATAACTTTTGCAAATCGTATATCAATACTCGAGGTCTCACTAATTTTCTTTTGCTCACTCATTACACAAAAGTTTACGCCTTCTTTTAATTTTTGAGCAAGATGTGCGGCTGTTAATAAACCAACTAATTTACTTTTACGTAATTTTTCATCGCCACTTGCAAGATATTTCCGGAAAAATTGCGATTCATTTGGGGCGATTGTTGTCGCTCCATCTTTTAATAAATTATATAATGGGAGTAAATCCTCATCCTCTAAGACTTCTAAATTATTTTTAGCAAATTTATTTTGATTTTCTACATAATAATCATATGCAATTTGATAAACCCACGCATCATAATTATAGATATCTTTAGATTCTTGATCTGAGAAATTAAAGATAGTGCTTTCACTGCGCATTACATAGTCGCCCTCATCGCAACGCGCTCGTCTATTCTCTTGATATACATTGATTTTACTATCTCGGTCCTCGTTATCCCAACGGGTACGTGAGTAAAATAAACTCCAGTTACCAATAGTTGCGTAATGCACAGAGCCAACGCCCTTAGAATCAACATTATCGTAATATTCTTCGCGCCCAGAAGAAGCAGTGATATGATTATTTCTGATTACCAATGCATCTAAAACCGCTAGAGATTCCAAATGGTCACGTTTTGATAAACTTTCTTTCGAGCTATATACATCGACAATATTGCCATGCAAAGCAGTATAAACATCGAGTGACACACCGATAATACTCTTACCTTCACCCATGTGAATTTGAGTTAATAAACTTTCATCATTGTGCAACGCACTATAAATTAACGCTATCATTTGCGTATGATTAAGCCACTTACCTCCGGTTTTACGCACAACAACTTCTCGAATACACGCCATAATTCGAGCTTTAGCCTCTGGAGTATTATTATTTCTATTCTTATAAATAATCTCCAACATCTCTTGATAGCTTTTATTTTCAAGATTCATTATTTGGCTATATTCATTGCAATAATAAAGTAAACGTAATAACTCTGCTTGCTCATCATTAGCAATACCATGTTGTTCTTTATCTAATTTAATACCATTAAGGACGCGGATAATATCAACTGCGTCTTGTTTTTCTAGACTGTAATAACGTTTACCAGCGGTGACGATGACTCTTTCAAAATAATTAATCATCTCTTCAGTATTATTAGTTCTACCTAAAAGCTCATCTAACTGTTTTAACCTAGGCTTTGGTTCGGTTATATAATATTCAGCTAATTTCTTGCGGTTTTCTAAAGATAAGCGGCCGAGTTGATTTTTTATCTTATTAATAAGAGCTATATCATCATTTTTTCTAAATGCTGCGACCAAAATCATCCGTGTATATTGATCTTGTGTATCGATTAAAGTATTTACTTCATTAATTATAATATTTTTAGCGATTAACTCTTCGAATAATAAGGCTTGATTGTTTTCCCATAAACCTTTTAATTTTTCATCATTTTCAGCAAATGGTGTTGCTAAATTTTTAAACGTATTAAAATTTGCTAAAAGATCATTTGGTGACTCAGTTAATTGCTGCGCAATATAATCACCACATGCATTAGTTGCTTCTGCAGAGTCTTTTAACTGGCTAAAAATATTAGTAAATTCTGCAACTATCGTAAGAATCTGATTTTCTTTTTTAAATTTAATTGCAAGTTTTACCAAAGTATCTCTGGCTACAAATGGTAACTTCAGTAAATTTATCTCACTTAATGCGAGTTGTAAGTTATTGAGCTCGGGCTCTTCACCTTTAAGATTGTGTAAATTAGTACTTAATAAACTTGAATTTTTATCTTTTAGCGCATCTACCAATAATTCTTTAATAAAAGTTACTGGATAAGGATTGTCTTTAAAAGATTCTTCATCAAATACCGCTGATAACCAAATAGTTAATTGCTCAACTGAATAATAACCGTCACCTGCTTTTTCAACTAATAAGCCTAGCAAGTGACCTAATTCATTATAATAATTTTTATTATTAAAATTTTCGAAAAATTTTAATAATATTTTGATTTTATCTTGTTCGCCATCTTTAATCGCCAAATGTTCAGATAAATCTTTTATTAATTCTAAATTACGCGTTTTAAATGTTTTGGCTAAAAATACTTCGGTTACCAGCTGCTTTTCTTCATTATTTAAAGCCCTATATTCGGCATCTTGATCTACAATCTTGCAACCATTATTTATCAATTCTTGTACACTCGAGCGTCTGTCCTCAGCTGCGTGCATGTCGCTCAACATTCGATTTAAAGTATCTTTATCTGGTAAGTTAGAACCTACAAAATTTATCGAGCGTAATTGCTCATAAAATCGTTTGTGCACTTCATCAATAGGTGGATTATCAATTGGGTCATCTATAAGCCATGGGAATGAGGTTAATAATGGTGCATCAAAACCATGTGCTTCTCCATATGCAATTAACCTAGTTAATTTTTCTTTTTTCTCTGCTTCTGGATAACTTTGTAATGCGCGGCCTAAAGCATTTAAAGTATCTAAATCTATATTTTGTAATCCAGTTTCACTTAATACTTCTAATAAAATTGATAAATCATTGATGCGCACATGATAAGTATGGCTTTTTAAATCTTTGGTATCTAAAAGTAGACAATTATTAATGAGATTATAAACACTTTCATCATGAATATTTGCAAATTTACTCCAGTCGCATTG
Source organism: uncultured Legionellaceae bacterium (assembly GCA_964483895.1). Lineage (GTDB taxonomy): Bacteria > Pseudomonadota > Gammaproteobacteria > Legionellales > Legionellaceae > 2-12-FULL-35-11. The sequence continues at coordinate 7,791 of CAZADN010000045.1, read as the reverse complement.
TTTTAAATCTTTAATAGAATCCATACCAAGAGCATTAGAGGCTAAAACTAGGCGCATTAAGTTAATATTATTAGGTATTTCTCTTATAATATCTTTAAAAGCACTAAAATCTTGTTTATTTAACCTAATACGCGCGGCCGCATAACGCAAAGTATATGTGGTTGTATCAGTTATATTATTTAACTCTATATTATCAAACACAGAGACATAACTAGGTATATTACTACCATTTAATTGATTAACTTCTGTAAGTTTTAAATCCTCATCCCAATAACGATAGTTTTCATTAATACAAGCATAATAAAAACCATTTTCACGCCAATCAATTTTACTTAAATTACGTAAAATATCTTTTTGCACTTCCTCACTATCTTGGCGATTACCTGTTGCTTGCAAAACGTCATACATGCGTCTTAAAAATTGCGTAGCGTTAAATTCGCCTTGATATTTTGCAATTGCAGCCAAAAACTCTTGTTGAAATTTTGCTTCATCTATTTCTAAATCATTAGCATTTATATAATCAATCACCTTTTCATACGCACACCAAACTTCAGCAAAACGCATACGACCGACGGTTTTACCGTGTTCTTCAACTAAAGACCAAAAAATTGTGGTATACGTTGGTTGACTTGCGAGTTTTTGAATACTTGAGGTTAAGGCTCGAACTTCGCTTTGTTCTAAGCATTCTGACCAGTCATTTAACGTATCCAATATATGTTCTTTAAATATTTTAAATGGCTCTAAAGTTTGCTCTTGAGATATTTTTATTTCTTTATGAAATGCCTCATATACTTGATACGCAAGCTTAAGCCATTTTTTACTTCCTTCTTCACCATAATGATAAAATAATTGTCCAAATGCTTGTAAATTTTGAGGGGTGAAGTTATCTATAAGAACTTTTAAAAAATCTGGGTCTTTAAATTCAGACCACTCTTTAATGATTCCTAACATCTCTCTTTCAGATAATGCCTGTATTATTCTATTAGGATACAAATTAAAACATTGTAATGATTCTGAAGTATTTGAATTTGGGGAGTTAGCCTTTATCCATTTCGTAACATCTTCTGAATTATCTTGCTCTTTAGATAAATAGTGCCAACTAGTGACATGATCGTCGCCATTTAATGCTCCAAATGGTGCAAATTGCCTAAAGTCACCATAAAATGTGGTTAAAGGTTTGCAATCATTCATTCTAATTGCAAATGGGTCGGCTTTTAAATCTAATATATCTTGTTCAACTAAGTCCTGATTAAAACTTAAAATTAATGTTTTATCATCTTCGGAAGTATAAAAAAGTCTAAAGCCTGGGGTTCTTTCTGGATCTATACCAAACTTAAATATATCTGGAAAAGCTCTAATTTGCGCTAATGCTTCATGGTCTAGTTTTTGAATTACAAAAGGTGCATCTTTTTGGCTGCCAACCCAGGCAGAAAAATCATTCTCAGCAACATTATAGCTAGCAAGATTTTGGCGAGTAATTAGAGTATCTAATTTAGCTTTATCATACACTCCAGGTTCGCGTCTAACTCGAGCTTCTGGTTTCGATTGTTTATCTTGTTTTTGTTGTGCTTCTTGCGCAACTTCTTGCTGCGCTTGTTGTTGCACGCCAACAGATGCTGAAACTAATTGATATGAAACATTTGGACGCCAATTTTGTCTATCAATACTAACAACAGTTTTGCTTTTTAGTTTGATAACATCTTCAGGCTTGTCTATGGTAGACGTATTTGCGTCTAAACTATTTTGGCGAGTTACACGGATATTTTCTAAAATAGTATTTTGCACTTCCCGATATTGTGCTTTTAAAGCCCCCGCCGCTCTTTCATCCCCAAAAGATTTTTCATCCCACTCTGGAATAATTATTTGCATGGTTATCTTTTGAGAGGCAACGTGAGTATTTAACTCTTTTAGAAATCCTGTAGACACACCAGTTAAATTTTTAAATTTTATGCTTGCAAGCTCATTACGAGAATTAAGCGTTTCTAATAATTTAAAAAATTTATCTTGCGTTGCTTTATCAAATTCATTAGGTAAAATTAGCTCTAAATCAGTAAATAATCTTCCCCGCGCAAAGTTTTCTAAATGTTCATTAAGATTGCCAATATATTGGGCAACAGATATAGTTTGACCACTATTTAAATCTAGCGTACAAGATAAATTAGGGGCGTTTTCTAAAGTATTTAAATACGCAAAAAAATGCTCAAGCCCATCTTTACCCATTTCAGCGATATCTTTTAAAGCTTGAAGATCTAAATCTTCCGTATTCTTAAAATACTCATAAATAAACCTACCAGTATTTTTCCAAGCATTTTTTCGTGCTTCAATTTCGTCTTTGGCTTTGGATAAATAATTTGCGTGAGTCCCCTGGATAAAACGATTGCGTGCAGCGCATGCGTGGATGTAGCCGTAATTGTCTGGGATATTCAATGAATAAATAGATGTTAATGCTAAATTACAGGTAAACCATTGTCTTAAATCACTACTTGGTTTTTCAAATAGTTCTAGTTTGGTTATATTATTGTGATAAGCTATCTGCATGGCGCGAAGCATAGCCGTGCTTTCATTAACAGTTAGCTTATCATCAATTGGATCATAACAAATATTATTCCTATCAAAATCTTCGAGCAATTGGCTGGCTAAAGGCGAAGGTATATTCGCTTGGGAAAACAAATATTGCGCATCTTTAGTGTTTGGATATAAATCTTCTAATTCTTTATTAGATAGTGGTTTTCGTAATGCAAAAGAAAGAGTTGCTTGATTCGCATATTTTTCTTGCGCTTTTAAACAACTTGCTTCAATAGTATTTTGAAGTAATATTGATATGGGAACAGTATTCCTATAACTTTCAATAGGTGGTTTATTGTCTGCTTTAGATTGCGTCCAAGGCAATACTCGAGATAAACAAACACTATTCCAATCAATCGCACGTTCACAGCCATAATGCTCAACAGTGCGAATCTCAATGTTTTGTAATTGCTGTATATTTCCGCATTTATTATAATAATCATCTAATAAAAAACCAGGAACATAAAGAGTCCATTTGTCTTGTGCTTTATCCAACAACACCCATTTTGGGTCATCTTCTTCGCCGATATTAACTAAAATACTACTAAAATAATTCCATTCTGCTTGGTGCAATTTACTTAATTCGGAATAAAGTAATGGCGCTACTTTAGTACAATATAAATCTTCAGAGATTGTTTTTGAAGTAAATTTATCTGGATAGCGATTTTTTAATAACCGATAGATATCATAACGTGTAGGAGACTCTTTAAATGGGTCATCTAAAAATGAAGGTAAATTACGATTATCGTAATATTCTGTTTTTGATAATGGAAAACCTTCTATTTTATTATTTAATATATTCTCATCAAGTGCATTCCATCTAAAAGTTGTACCTGCACTAATGTTTATTTGATTCCAATTAGTAATAGTTGGTCTTTTTTGTAATAATTTAAATGCAAACTGACCTACTGTTGTAAATAAAAACTCGTCTTTTAGCGTGCGTTTTTTATCTACATATCTTTCTATATCTAGCCATGGATGTCTTTGGAGAAGTCTGGATTCAATCTGTGCATCTAATACTTCAATTTGAGTAACTAACTGTTCTTTAATGTATTTTTCCCAACATTCAGTAAATTCATCTGCAGACTCTTTTCTAATTTTATTTCTTGTTAATGTTTTCATGGAGCCTGAAGAGCCTTCACCCAAGCTTTTTATGGCATCAGATACCTTGCTTTCTACATTATCGGACCATCTGGCAAAAAGCATGTCACGAATGTTACTTAAAATTTCTTGTTTATATTCAGCCATAATATACTATAAAATATTCATCATGATTATAGTTTAGACCAGAGCCACGCAAATTCAAGATAATAATGAATCTAATAGGTTAAAAAAATAACAATAAAGATGCGACTTAGCCAATAACTCAAGCGGCGCATATAAAAAAGCCTGAGACGAAAGCTTACGCTTCCCACTCAGGCTAAACTACGTCTGGATTATAAAATCACCAACTAGATTTTCTTCCTGCTTGGAAGAGAGCGTCAGCTTGTTCTCCATCATCATCACGTACAATTTGGCTCTCATTACTGAACACAGAAAATCTGGACACGCATCTCGAAGAAACACTAAAGTCCCCTTCATGCCCCCCTGAGGTAGCGACTTTCTTTCTATATGCAAGATTATCTCCAAGTAATACTAAACCACCCTCATCTCCAACATTAGCCTCAGATGTAATAATATTACTCAATTTAAATGTATTTTCATTTTCTACTTGTTTTATATTTTTAATACAAGATTCAAGTACTTGTGTAAATATCTCGGAATTATCGACTTCTCCTTCCACACCTGGTACATATTTACGATTACTTAAATTTGATTGGATGATTAATTCACCTTCTTCAGCATTCATATCTACTTCTTTCTCTAAAATAGTTGTTATATCATCCGTTATCTCTGCTGCATAGTTATTAAATTTTATTACTGCATCCACGATTGTTTTTCTGTAATCATCACCATTCATTCTCAAAACATCAAACTCAGCAGTACTTAACGCCCTTATCTCCTTAGACTTGGCTTCCAATTCTGCCAATCGTCTTGCAAACTTAGTTTCTATATAAATTTCCAAGGTATTAGCAATATCTAATTGTTTTAAATCGTGACGAAAATAGTTAAATTGTGCCTTAACCATTTCTTCCAATTTTTTATAATTAGTTATCAACTCATCTATTTCTTTTTTAACAGATGGGCCAGAAACTTTTACTTCAGGATAAACTTGCGGTTCTCTCACTTCTATTAAAATTTTAGATAAATCAGTTAATAAACTTGCATAAAGATTGCTCTGAGCTTTTGTGATAGTTATATCACTACCGTAATCTTTTTTATAATTAGTTAAGACCTCAACTATTTTATTGTTAACATAAGCACATAGCGTAGAATAATTTTTAACGTCACTTTGATTTTCTTCAAGTGAGGATTTGATACTTGTAATCATGCTTTTCAAATAAGCAACAGCCGTATATTGGCTGGACCTTAGAGATGATCCTTCCGCACCCAGCATAGCCCCATCCATTACAATATATGGAAAATCGTTATTTCGATCAGCCTGATCTAACTTTTCTAACAACTGAATAAAAGTCTCAATGCATGAATCTTTATCAATTATAAATTGACCCCAAATATCTGTAACCTTTTGTTGATAAGATTTCACATTGCCTGAGTTAACTGTTAATACATCACCAAGATGCATTTGTAGTTGCACTTTTTTATCTTTTGGCTCAGCCGCTAGTGCTGCTTGTTGTTCTGCTTGTTGCTCCATCAATTCATTTTTTTTGTTTACAAAGTCTCTTTGTATGTCTAAAAGAGCTTTATCAAAGAACCCTCTATGTTTAGAATCTTTAATTTTTTCGAATATTTGCAAAGCTCTATCAACTTCATCAGGTCGCAGTTTTTTCTTAAACCAAGCCATAACCCCTATTGGTTGATTTTTGGCCTCTTCAGCAATTTTATCAACATTTGCAAAATCACGATGTTCAGGGTCGAAATAATTTTTAATTGCTTGCATAACCTTACTTTTTGGGTCATAAGGTGGGTGAGCCGATAAATACTTATCAGCACTTACATTCATATCATGAATTAAAGCTTCGACGAACTGTGCTTCATTTTGACTTCCTCCATACCCTTTGTTTTTAGCTTTAATCTCTTTGTATGTTTTACATTCTTCATATATGCCTATTAAAGATTTGTTAATTGGCAATACTTGTTTTGTGTCTTTTCCAGGAGATTTTTTAACCGTTGGCGCATAAAATGTCGTATTATCTGGAGATGACTTTACCAAATTAATAAATAACTCTGGAGTCAATTCCATACTACCTGGATTTAGCATAACCCTATCTACAATACCTTTCTTAAACAAAGGAGCAAAACGACCACCGCATATA
>CAZADN010000045.1:0-1839 GCA_964483895.1 uncultured Legionellaceae bacterium | reverse complement strand
TCATAATATTTCAACCTTCCTGTACTTGATAAATAATAACCTTCTTTTTTATATTGTTTAGTATCTTCGTAAATCTTCATACCTCTTTTATAATACTTTAAGAAAGCCTTTTTTTGCACTTTCCAGCCAGCATCTTCAGTATCGTCAGCAATATTTGAAGAATACTCTTTCAGTGTACTTGCTAAAGCATTATAGCCAGCTGCATTTTCAGAATTCTCGTGTGACTCGCCAACATTTTTCGAGAGAGATGGTATAGTGTTAGTTCTAATATCCTGCATCTGGCTCATATAGCCAGCATGCTCAATTCTTTCACCTATTTCACCAACAAATGTAGACTGTAAATAAAAATTGAGGCCGCCATCTAAAAAAAGATCTAAATTTTGAACTTTGCTATACATTGCCATCTCCAAACAGATAAAATATTAAATACTATGTATATTATACACCATAAGAGAGCAATATCAATATAATTTGTAATAAATTGATACAATTTAGATCTTTTTATATGGTTATATATCAACCAAATATTTAGTTTCAAGCTCAACAATATTTGCGAAATCCTGCTCTAAATACGCCTTAAGACCTCCGGCTAGTGAGTAAACTTCTTTATATCCCATATCCAATAAGTTTGCCGCAGCCAAAGCGCTTCTATAGCCTCCGCTACACAAAGTAATAATTGGCATATTTTGATTTTCAGGTAACATAACTCCCTCAATATCACGCTCCAAAACACCTTTACTAATATGCATACTCCCTTCAACATAAAACTGACAGCGCTCACTTTCTTCGCGTACATCAATAACTAAAGCTGGTTTTTTAGCATTCAAAAGTTTATACAACTCTTCTGGTGATATTTCTTGAACATTTTTAGACTCTTTAACTTTTTTCACTAAATTCGCAAAAGCCTCTGGGTGAGCCTTCGCAATTAATCTTCTTTTAGTCTTTACCATGGTTTTCTTCCTTCTATTTCAGAGGCCTATTGCATTGGAGCTCTTTCGAACATCTATTGAAAATTCAATTTTATATCGACCATATCATAGAGAGCTTGTGGAACCAGAGGGACTCGTCCTTGACGTTTTCTAGTACCCTTTTTAAGAGTAACAAAACCATAACTTTCCATTGTTCGTAAAGTGCGCAATAAATTATTGGCTTTTCGCCCTGTCAATGGCTCAAGCTCTGATACAGACTGAGGTTTTTGCTCGATAATTAGTCTCAGCAGATGTCGATTTTCTTCAGAAAGTACATTAGCCAAGGATTTGATAGAATTAAACCATATTTTAGGTTCGTCTTTTTGAGGTTTATATTCGCCTTTTGCTATAGCAATGGTATGTTTTTTAAAATCATCCAGAGACATTACGCCAACGATCGCTATTTTATATCGTGTATTCATTTTTCACTCTCCTTCAACAAAACTAATCTCTTTTCTACTTCCATCCAAAAATCTTCCATTAATTTACCAGCATTTACATAATCGTAAGGTCGACCTTTATCACGCTCATCGAAGTGCCAATGATCAAATGTTCTTTTGGGGGATACCTTTCGTTTGGATCCATATTCAATTTCATGAGCATTATCAAACCCCATAATGCGATTACCGAGTTTGTCATGTAGACTTAATGAATATCGCACCCCATTCGACCTGATCGATACAGAAGTACTAAATGCTTCAAACTTAACCCAGAGACCAAGTTTTTCATCAATAACCATTTTGGTGTCATCTAGATCAAGAAGGTTTTCAAGTGTTTTGTCATCTTTCATCTAGTAAACATATCATCTTGTCATATGTTTTGCAAGTAACTGTTAACTTTCTCTAAATAATCGGGATTATTAGCTTTAGCC
>CAZADN010000044.1:0-12671 GCA_964483895.1 uncultured Legionellaceae bacterium | reverse complement strand
ATATTTTTGCACTGAGCTTGCAAGACATAATATTAATAATGCTACAGATATACATGGTGGGCGTGCAGTTGTGCTTGGACCACGGAATTATTTGATGGGTAATTATTGTAGTCTTCCAATATTTATTACGGTTGAAGGTGCCAATATTATGACTAGAAATTTATTGATATTTGGTCAAGGCGCAATTGCGGCCCATCCTTTTTTACGCGCTGAAATGGCGGCTATGCATGAAGAAGATTCACAAAAATTTCATGAATTAATATGGCAACATATTAATTATTTTTTTCGTAATTTTGCAAAATCTGTATGTAGTTCTTGGACTAGAGGGTTATTTATAAAAGTTTCAGAAAGTAGTATGCAAAAAGAATATAGAACTTTATTAAGATTAAGTCATAATTATGCTTGGCTTGCGGATTTAGCATTAATTTATTTAGGTGGGCAGTTAAAACGTAAAGAGCGAATATCTGCACGGCTTGCTGATGGTATGGCATATTTATATATGGCGTCTGCAGCGTTACATTATGCTAATGATATTGGAAAAAATACAGATATAAAATTACATGCGCAGTGGGCTTCTAAATATTGTTTTGCGAAAGCGCAGCAATCTATGCTTGATTTATGCGCAAATTTTCCGTCACGTTGGCTTGGGATAATAATTAAATTTATCATTTGTCCATTTGGGCATACAATGCAGGTTTCTAATGATAAAGCTGATAATGAACTTGCAAATTTGATGATGGATAATAATGAATATCGCAAGCAATTATTGCATGAAATTTATATATCAGAGGATGTTGAAGAGCCTATCTCGAGAGTTGAAAATGCTTATCAGTTAATTGTTAAGCATCGTGATTTATATAAAAAGGTTATAAAATTTAAACGTTATAAACTTTATGAGATTGAAAAGCTATTAAATATAGAGGTTTTAGAAGGTAAATTGAGTAAAACTGAACTAGAAACTATAATGACTGTAGAGCGCGCACGCCGAGACGCCATTTTAGTTGATGAGTTTTCTCCTAATGAGATAAAATCATCTAACTTATAGGAAAAGATATGAGTTCACTTGTTGATAGACAACCGCCTGAAAATATAGCATCTCGTAAAGCTTTAGAAATGACCCGAAATAATCCTGAATTGATTGAGATGGTTAAAAGCAAAATTATAGAGATTGGTAAAGAATTTAAATGTGAAGAAGAGCTAGAAGTAGTTTTGACTGCGGTGAATGATACTTTATCTATGGCCGAGTATGTAAAAAAAGTACTTGCTCCCTTATATATTAAGTGTTGGAACGGAACAATCACTCCAGCAGAAAGAGACATGTTGATGCCAGGTTACTTTAATTATCAAGATCTGTTGGCGCAGAAGAAACTGCAAGAAATTGATGAAAGTGTTCTTGCCGATAAAATGAAAAATGTGGTTATGGTATATGATGTTACTGATAAATCAGAGTTTGTTAGGGCTTATATGAGCAACGGCAAACAGTTGGATATCAATAACTCTGAAGATAAAAAAATAATTGATTTATTAGATCAATGTTTCCATTCATGGCTTGTCTTTAACCAAATGAGCAGTCAGGATGGGGTTATATTTAATACATCTAAGCTTGATAAAAAAGGTAATTATGTGGAAAAAGCCAAACCTGAAAATATCGTAAATCTTCTTAATCACCCAGAGCGTGGCCTGGATGTTTCAGTTAAAAAACAGGGTAGAGAGTTAGAGATAAATGTGCAGCGCTTTAATCAAAAACCAGAGGCTGCATATGATGCTAGAGCTGAAAAGCATGCATAATCAGAATTTGTTAAGTATTGGGCTTATGAGTGGAACGTCAATGGATGGCATTGACGCTAGTCTATTGCTTACTGATGGTCATGCAACTATTAAAGAATTAGCAAGTTATCAATTGGACTATGCTAATTATACTAAATTATTGCTGAAGTCCGCAGAGAGGGCTATATTTAAGGCTTGCGGGGATTTAAATCTTGCGCGTAATATTTATTTACAAGAGCTTAGAAATTATTTATCAATTGAGCTATTGTTAGATGATATTCCCAAAAATCTCGAATCGTTACAAAAATATCTTACTAATACAATACATTTTGATTGTGAGTTATCTTTGGATAATATCATAAGGCTCTCTACTTTATTACACGCTGAGGCTGTAAAATCCTTACTTGAAATTTCTAACTGCAAGGCCCATGATATCCATGTAATTGGATATCATGGGCAAACCATGTACCATAATCCAACAAAGCGGCTCTCGATTCAAATAGGAGATGGAGGTCTTTTAGCTAATTTAACTGGTATAAAAGTTATAAATAATTTTCGTGAACGAGATATAAATTTAGGCGGACAAGGCGCACCTTTTGCACCAATCTATCATCAGGCTTTAGCAATACGTGATGCAAAATTTCCATTGATAGTTGCTAATTGCGGAGGGATAGCTAATTTAACTATTATTAAAAGTAAAGAGTTTCTTGATTTGCAAGGGTTTGATACTGGACCTGGAAATGGATTAATAGACGCATTTATTAAAATGCGGACGCAAAATGCGGAATCAATCGATTTTAATGGAAAATATGGAAGTCTTGGTAAAGTATGTCAGGAGACAATAGAATCGTTATTTGCCAGTTCAGCCTTGAAAAACTCCGAAAATTTTTATCAAAAATTACCGCCAAAGTCATTAGATATTCGAGATTTAAGGTTCGTTCCAGAGCTTGATAAATTAAGTATCGAAGATGGCGCCGCAACACTTGAAGCTTTTACAGTAGCGGCAATAGTTTCTAGTTTAGAAATGTTAGATTACGTGCCGGATTTTTGGGTATTGGCTGGTGGCGGTTTTAACAATCCTGTAATAGTTAAAGAGTTACGAACAAGGCTTTATGGATTTTATAAAAAAGAAATAGATATTGTCACAGCAAGTGCAGTTGGTTGGAACTCTAAATCGTTAGAAGCCCAAATTTTTGCATATCTTGCTGTTAGAAGTTTACAGGATTTACCTTTAAGTTTTCCTGGCACGACAGGAGTTTCTTATCCTGTTAGTGGTGGGAAGCAGCATAATCCCGAAGCTTATATCAAATAAGAAATAGTCGCAAATAACGCAATAGCATCGCTATTTAAACGTCGAGATTGGCTATCAACAATCGCAGTACCTGGAATTTGAGCTCCAGATGCTCCAAAGTTTTGTCCTAGATCTATGTAAAGCAGTTCGCCTGCAAATATCCAATGTCTTTGTGGTTGGTAATTTAAGCCAATACCAACGTTATACCCAGTACTGTAGTTATTAGCATTAACAGTAAAGCTGTATTGTGAACTAGAGTTAGTGAGGTAATCACTTACAGTTCTATTTAGCTGGTATTTTTTTGTGACGTTTGCAAACGTTAGACCACCTTCTACGAAAGGTATAAAGTGTGGTATGAATTCATATCCTAATACAGCATCTATGTTATAAAAAGGGCGAATTTGGGTTGTGTAAGTATTTTCACCAAAAGTAGTAGTGCTGCCATTGGGTACAACATAACTATCATTTTCTACATAGTTAAAGGGAGTGTAAAAAATATTAGCTTTAGCGCCAACATACAAAGTATCAGTATACATTCTTCCATAGCCGATATTACCGGTAAATAATACTGACGTATAAGAAGATTTTTCAGTTTCATTGACACTTACAGAAGAATTGGATTTTCTAGCTATAAAACTATCATCAGTATAAAGGTTGAATAATCCAGTCCCAAGTCCAATATAGAAACCATCTAATGAATAGTCTCTATAACCACTCATGGTACCAGAAAAAGCGACACTGGTTAAAGTCAAAGACATAGCGACGCAGAGTATTTTTTTAAACATATTATTTTTCTCTAATCTAATTTTTGCGCCAAATGTAACATACTATTATTTTTTTTAGTACCATTCACTTAGATATTTTTTAACCTTGTTATTAATTTTTGCCTTGGCTAGAATATATTTATTTAAAATTCAAGAGAGTTATATGCATATTCATGTTTTAGGTATTGGTGGTACATTTATGAGTGCTCTTGCAATGCTTGCAAGGGATCTTGGATTTACTGTTACCGGGAGTGATGAAAACTGCTATCCACCGATTAGTGACCTTTTGCAAGATAATAATATTAACTGGACGCGTGGCTACGTTGATAGTAGTGATGCGTTGCGCGCAGATTGTGTGATTGTTGGCAATGCTATTAAGCGTGGTATGCCGGTTATGGAGGATGTATTAAATAATACAAAAAAATATACGTCTGGACCGCAGTGGTTGGCTGAAAATGTGTTAATTAATCGTCGCGTAATTGCAATTGCTGGTACGCATGGTAAAACCACGACTACTTCTATGCTTAGTTTTATTCTAGAGAAGGCCGGTTTTGATCCAGGTTTTTTAATTGGGGGGGTTGCTCGTAATTTCAATACGAGTTCTAAACTTGGGAAAGGTGAGTATTTTGTAATAGAAGCAGATGAATATGATACAGCTTTTTTTGATAAACGCCCTAAATTTATGCATTACCGACCTGAAATTGCAATTTTAAATAATCTGGAATTTGATCATGCGGATATATACCCAAATCTTGCTGCAATTCAATTACAGTTCCATTATTTAGCACGGACCATTCCAAGTAAAGGATTAATTTTAAAACCTGGAAGTGATACAGCATTAAATGATGTAATTAAAAGCGGTTTGTATAGCAATATGGAGGAAATTGGATTAAAATCTGGCACTGATTGGTATGCAACATTAGATGATGAGTGCGGTTCTAAGTTTGATGTTTATTATAAGAATCAGAAGGTTACTGAAGTAAACTGGTCGGTAATAGGTGATTATAATGTTGAAAATGCTTTAATGGCGCTTGCTGCAAGCAACAAAATAGGCATTAATCCAGATACTGCCGCGGCTGCTTTGAGTGAATTTATGCCTGTAAAAAGGCGTCTTGAGGTGCGTGGAGTTAGTCATGGGGTTACTGTATATGATGATTTCGCCCATCATCCAACGGCAATTAGCCGGACAATAACTGCTTTAAATAAAAGTAAACGACATGCACGAGTGTTTGCAGTGATGGAGTTTTCTTCGTATACAATGCGTGAAGGGTTTCATGAAGATACTATGGCACATGCATTAGATGGCGTAACTAAGGCTTATATTCTAAATCCCGAAAAGTTCGCGCATCAAAAAATGACTAGCCAATGGCAAGTTCCATTTAAAGTTTTGGATAGTGTAGATGATATTGTTGCGAATCTTGCAGAGGAAGTTAAACCTGAAGACGCTATATTAGTTATGAGTAATCGTGGGTTTGGAAATATCCATAATAAATTGTTAGAGAAAATTGAAAGTGGTGGCATTAAATAAAAAATTTTATAAAAGGAGAAACGATCTTGAAACCCAAGGAGATAATATATTTTCTCGGGCATCAAAAAATATTTCAACTCTTACACCAATAATTTTCGGGCTCATCCTTGGGCCCACAGTCGTTGTATCTAGTATTATTTCACAAGCTGCTTTTTTGATGATAGCTAATATTTTATTATCTGTTGGCTTGAGTCTTGCATTTTTCAACAGAGTTTATCAAGGTAATGCTAAGTTTTTAGAAGTAATTCTAACTTTAGGAATGATAACCGCTTTATTTTTTTTGGTTCTATATTTAAGTCCGGTTATTACAGGTTGGGATCTACTTAGCGTAATTAGTTTTATTAATTTATTTGCATCAAGTATTAACTCGTTTTTTTTATTGCGAACGTTAATTTTACCTCCACTTTTAGCTACCTTTAAGTATATTCTGGGTAAAATAGGTATTCATATTGATATTCATTTAGATAAACAAAGAGATTTTCACGTAGAAGTAGATTTAGAAAAAGGACTTAAATCAGATGCAGCAGCTACGGAATTGATAACTAAAAATTACCCAATGGCAACTTCTGAAAATCTTAAAGATAATAATTGGCGGAAAATCGCTATCAAACCTTATAATCGTTCTAAAGAAGTAATCTATGGTTACGCAACTAGATATAGATCAACACCATTTGGTGAAATCAATAATCATGACAAAATCGCCGAACGTTTGAAAGTAGTAGAGAATATTATGTTTAATGCAGCCACCGATAGTAGCCATAATGTTCTTTTGAAAAATAAATTAATTAAGAAGTCCTTTAAAGTTCAATCTATGCAAGATGATGTAACTATATTGAGTTCTTCTTACGAAAATTATGGTAAATCGCAAAAAGATGAATTTATAGAAAGGCGCTTTTTACATGTTAAGCATCATGGAGTTGAAGTACCGACTTCAGAGTTAATAAGATGCTTAAATGACAATATACATATGCAGATTAATAAAATAATTAATTTATTGCAGTGTTATCCTTTGCATATGGCTATAGATCTTTTAGATAAAATTTTAAATAAATATTTATCAACTACGCATATAGAAACAATAAAAAACACAATTACAACAGATGAAATGAAAGGTTTGTACTCACATCAAGAATTGTCTAAATTTTATATATTTAGTGATTCTACATCTAAAACCAATGAGGATAGTCATTACCAAACATCAAGTCAAAACATAATGGCTAAGTGACTTGCCTAACAATTATATCTATGATTACATGATAAAATGCTATTTTATAGAATAAGGGAAAAAAATGTCATTAGTAGTAGAAAAATTACGAACTGTTCTTGAAGAGTGTGAATTGCATCAGAAACGAATTTTATATGCTATGAAAAAGTTGCAACAATTTATGCCGCTTACTGTTAAGAGCTATAAGCAGTTAAATGATGAGGAAATTGAGGCGTTGGATCAATTTTTATTTAGATTTTCAAAATTACAAGATGCGATTGGACAACGATTATTTTCTTATATTCTTGAAGTACAGGAAGAGCCTGTTAAATCCTTGTCTTTTTTGGATAAATTAAATCGATTAGAGCAGCTTGGTGCAATTACTGATAAAGAGCATTGGCTGTACATCCGAAACTTGCGTAATAGTGTGACACATGAATATGAAACAGATCCAGAAGGTATGGGGGAGGCACTAAACCATATCTATGTGGAATATCAATCTTTATCTAATATTTATGCACACGTACGCCAATATGTGCAAGACAGATTGATTTGAGAGAAATAATTATGAGATTAACCGCTATTGAAATACAGAACATTAAACAGTGCGCGTCGGATGTTTTTGGAAAAGGTAGTAAAGTGATTTTGTTTGGTAGTCGTATAGATGATTCTAAAAAAGGCGGAGATATTGATTTGTTTATTGAGCCGCAACAGTTGACTGATGCTGTACGTCAAAAAGTGGAATTTATTTCTAAAGTACAATTATGTTTAGGTTATCAAAAAATTGATGTCATTATAGCTCGAGATCCTTCTCGTCGAATCGAACAAGAAGCTAGAAAACATGGTAAAATATTGTAAGGTTTTTTAGAGTTTTTTATCAATTAATCGCTTACGAATATATAGTAAAAAAGCAGGGATTATTAATAATACTATTCCTAAACTAAATATTAATCTAAATAAATTTTCACCTCCTACTGTTACTGCTTCTGCAGGTGGGAAAAAACCTACTATTAGTGTTACTAGACAGCCAAATAATCCTAACCCACATGTGAAATAATAACCAATTTTTCCTCCTGGAACGGCAAATGGTCTAACTAGTGTTGCGTGTTTATGTTTTACTTTGATAGCAGCTATAAACATCATTACATACATTAAAATATATAATTCGGTACTTAAATCGGTAAATAACCAATAAAATGCATTTACTGATGGTAATAATAGAAAGCCGCTGCAAAGAATTGTTACAAGAACTGCTTGTAATATTAAGATTCTAGAAGCTATTCCATGCTTGTTAAGCTTATGTAACCAGACTGGTAAAAATCCATGATCAGCTGCAATTAACAATCCTTTTGCAGGAGAAATTATCCAGTTAGTCATACTACCAACACTGCCTAATAGAATCATTATAACTAAAATCGGCATGCAATATAAAAGATTGTAGGCTTGTAAAAAATTAGTAAATGCCTGCATAACTCCTTGTACAAGACTGATTTCATCGCTAGGTAGAACAATTGCAATAGCAAGTGAACCTAATATCATGGTAAATAAAATTAAAATTGTTGAAAAAAACATAGCTCTTGGGAAGTTTTTTTGTGGATTATTAACGTTACGCACATGCACTGCTGCAAGTTCCATACCTAAAAAAGATGTCATGATTGCTGTGAGTGAAACCCATGATTGAGTTTGATGCAAATTTGGCAACATATCTGATAAGTGAATGGAAATGGCGCTGTGATGGCCTTGTAAAACCCAAATTCCAGATAAAACAATTATCAAACCAATTGGCAATAACATGCCGGTTATTGCGCAAAAACTTGCAAATTTAGCTGAGGCTCTAAGACCTGATAATCCTAAGAAAGTTAATGACCAAAAGACAATTAATATTACACTTACGAGATATAGTTTATTTTGCGCAAGAGATGGATTTAATAAGTACGCGAGCGTACCTGCAATAAATGAGAGGATGGTTGGATACCATGCCATAGTATTTATCCATTGTAACCATACGGTAAAAAAAGCCATATTTTTACCATAAGCGTGTTTGACCCAACTATAAATTCCACCTTCTTCTTCTGCCCAAGTTGAGGATAACTCCGCTGATACCAAAGCAACAGGGATTAAAAAAATAATAGCTGAAAAAATAAAGAAAAAAATTAATGATGAGCCAAATAATGCTGTTGCCGGTAAATTTCTAACGCTATCAATTGCGCCAGTTATAAGAAGCACTAAAGCCATTACGGAAATTTTTTGTATTGATTGTGATTTCATATTTGTTTACCTTTTTTACTACAAGGAGGGGTAACATATTCTTTATTGGGATTTTGTTGCCATTCTTCTGGGGTGAATAATGCTAGTGATAATGCATGAATTGATTTAAATTGCTCTTCAAGAATTTTAAAAAGCATTTTATGCCTGGTTATTTTGTTCAAGTTAATGAATTTTTCAGATATAGCAATAATTTTAAAATGAGACTCAGAGCCTGTTGGCACATTATGCTTAAATGATTCATTAACTACTTGCAGTATTTCAGGATTAAGAGCTTTTATAAGAATTTTTTCTATTTGGTTTTGCATATTTTTAGGAATTCATTGTTATCATTAGTACTTTTAGCGTATTATACATTTTTTACCAATTAGGTGATAGAGGAGAAATTTATTATGAAAAGAGTTGGTTTTACATTAATTGAATTGATGGTAACTATTGCTATCATTGGTATTTTGGCGTCTATAGCGATTCCTTCTTATCAAAATTATGTTGTTAGAGCCAGAGTATCTGAGGGTTTGCAAGTTGCTGCGCAAGCAAAAATGGCTGTTGCTGAAGATGTTACTAATAATAATGGTAGTTTAGTAGGCACAGCTCTTGGAAAAGGCTTTAAAAGCCCAGCACCTACCGAAAATTTTAAATCCATTAACGTTAACTCCACTACTGGGGATATTACTATAGTTTTCACGAAAAAAGCTGGTGACGGAACTATGATTATTCACCCAGTTGTACAACCTACTGGGGAAATTACGTGGGAATGTAAAGAAGGGACGTTAGATCCTAAATATCGTCCTGCTAATTGTCGGGATTAATCGTTTTCCGCTTCCTAACGGTCGCGGCTCGGATACAGTATTGAAACCGAGCCGCGACCGTTAGGAAGCGGAGCAGTTCAAATCCAACCCTACAGTTTCTTCTCAACTAAAATATTTTTAAGTCTCACATATTCCGGAATGCCATGTGCATACGGAGGGTAAGCTTCGCCTTGAATTAATGGTTGTAAATACTCTCGACAAGCATCAGTAATTCCCATGCCATCTTCGCTAATGAAATTCAATGGCATCTTTTTCTCTTGATTAGCAACTGCTTCTAAAGGCACATTATCAATGCTCCAGACATAAGGCGAACTTGATTCTCTTTTAATAATTGGCATAACTGCATTGTGTCCAAGAATTGCAAGTTCAACCGCGGCTTTACCTAAAGCGTAAGCTTGTTCAACATCTACAGCTGATGCTATATGGCGCGCTGCACGTTGGAGATAATCCGCAACAGCCCAATGATATTTTAATTCAAGTTTATTTTTAATAAGGTTTGCAATAACTGGTGCAACCCCACCTAGTTGGGAATGACCAAAGGCATCTTTTAGGCCAGCATCGCTTAGAAACTTATTATCTTTATTTCGTATGCCTTCAGATACGACAATTACGCAGTATCCATATTTTTTCTCACATGTAGATACTTTATTTAGAAATGCCTCTTCATCAAATGGAATTTCTGGGAAGAGAATAATATGAGGTGGTTCAGCATTATTATTGCTAGCTAAGCCACTTGCTGCCGCAATCCAACCAGCATGCCGGCCCATAACTTCTAGAATAAAAACCTTTGTAGAAGATTTTGCCATAGAAGCCACATCAAATCCGGCTTCTAAAGTAGAAATTGCAACATATTTAGCAACAGATCCAAATCCTGGGCAAGTATCCGTAAAAGGTAAATCATTATCTACAGTTTTTGGGATACCAATACAAGTTATAGGGTAACCCCATTCCTTACTCATCTTTGCAACTTTATTCGCAGTATCTTGGGAGTCTCCGCCGCCATTATAGAAAAAGTAGCCTACATCATGTGCTTTAAAGACTTTTAATAGTTGTTCATACTCAGCGCCATTATCTTTTAATTTATAACGACATGAGCCAAAAGCTCCAGAAGGAGTATGCATAAGGGCTGCGATTGCTGCGTCACTTTCTAGGGAGGTATCAATTAATTCTTCAGACAAAGCGCCAATAATTCCATTTTTTGCGGCTAAAACTTTACCTATTTTGGCTGGATAATGTTTAGCGGTTTGGATGACTCCACAGGCTTGAGCATTAATAACCGCGGTCACTCCTCCTGATTGAGCATATATCGCATTTTTCATATTTTCTCCATAAAATTTGTTATAAACTTAGTTTGGAGATATCATATCACACATTAATTTTATAATGTTGGATTTTTCATGCAAGTTAAAACCCGTTTTGCCCCTAGTCCTACCGGTTATTTACATGTTGGTGGTGTGAGAACAGCTTTGTTTTCATGGTTATATGCGCGTTCTAAACAAGGTAAATTTATTCTAAGAATAGAGGATACAGATAGAGAGCGCTCAACCAAAGAGTCAGTAGATGCAATTTTATCTGGCATGGAGTGGTTAGGGCTTGATTATGATGAAGGTCCTATTTACCAAACAGAACGATACGCACGTTATTTGCAAGTAATAAATGATATGGAAGATAAAGGCCTTGCATATCGTTGTAATTGCAGTAAAGAACGCCTTGCCCAGTTACGCGAAGACCAATTAGCTAAACGTGAAAAACCACGTTACGATGGGCTTTGTCGTGATAAGAATTTGCCAAAGTCAGATGATTGTGTGGTGAGATTTAAAAATCCACATGCTGGAATTGTTACATTTAAAGATGAAGTATATGGCGAGATTCATGTTGAAAATAATGAGTTGGATGATTTAATAATTCTGCGCTCCGATGGAAATCCCACTTATAATTTCGCAGTAGTGATAGATGATATGGATATGCAAATTACGCATGTAATTCGCGGAGATGATCATATCAATAATACACCGCGGCAAATAAATTTATTTAAAGCCTTGAACGCGCATATACCAACTTTTGCACATTTACCGATGATTTTAGGACCGGATGGTAAAAGATTATCAAAAAGGCACGGCGCGGTTTCTGTTTTACAATTTCGTGAAGCTGGGATTTTACCGCACGCATTATTAAATTATTTAGTAAGACTTGGTTGGTCATGTGGAGATCAGGAAATATTTAGTCTTGATGAAATGATTACAAAATTTGATTTGGCTAATGTCAGTCGCGCGGCGGCGAGCTTTAACCATGATAAATTAACTTGGCTTAATCAGCATTATCAAAAAAGTGACTCTAAGGAACTAGTGGCTCAAGCTCTATTATGGCATTTTGAGCAACAAGGCTTTAATCCGAAAAATGGTCCAAATCTTGAAGACTTGGTGCAAGCTCAAGCAGAACGATGTAAAAATTTAGCAGAAATGTGTAGCTTGAGCGCTTATTTTTATCAAGATGAAATAGAATATGATGAAAAATTAGCAAACAAACTTCTGACCACTGAAGCTTTAGATTTATTAGATAAATTATTAACAAAGTTAAAAAGCTTAGAAAATTGGGAAAAAGATAATATTCAAACGTGTATAAATGATGTCGTACTTGCTGAAGAAATTGGCTTTGGTAAGCTTGCGCAACCATTACGCTTAGTGGTAACAGGTGGAAGTGTTTCTCCATCCATAGATTTAACATTGGCTTTGTTGGGAAAAGAAAAAACAATAAAACGTTTAATAAAAATTACCTCAGCGCCGCGCTGAGGAATTGTCATTTAATTGCTCAGATCGCAGTTGAGAACGACTAATTTTTGTTATTAAATTAAGATCTTTTCCCGTAATACGCTTTGCTTCTTACGGGCTACATTTATATGTTTTTTATTTTGTTTAGAATCGTTTCAGCGGCAATTTGCTCGGCTTTCCTGCGGTTCGGACCTTTGCCTTTTGCAATTAAATTTTTATCTGGGATTGCGCAGGCTATATGAAAGATTGGTTCATTATTTTGTTCTGTCATTTTC
>CAZADN010000043.1:6886-12719 GCA_964483895.1 uncultured Legionellaceae bacterium | reverse complement strand
ATGAGCGATAGCTAAACATTGAAAAAAATAAAAATTTTTTTCAAGACAGTTGCTAAGATCATCATGGATGAAACTTATTCTTCAAGGAAATGAGTATATGAAGGTTTGTTATAGCAAATTTAATTTTTTTATTGGTATATCATTCCTATTATGTTTGCAAACAACCTACGCAATAAACACAAAAACTCAACCCAAATTTACTATTGAGCCACTAACACAAACAAACATTTCCATTATTAGACTTGCAACACCCACTGTAAAATATGTAGTTACCAATAAAACTTCCCTAACACGCACACTTACTATGGTGCAGATTTCAGGCATCACCCAAACTACAGGCACTGGATATTGTGGCACCACTTTTACTTTAGCCCCTAACCAAAGCTGTGTTTTAGCTTTAAAAATTATAGGTCGAGATATACCGGGATCATTATATACCGGTGGACCTAAAATTTGTAAAACTGTAAGCGCTCAAAATCAGGCGCCAGATCCGTTTCTTTGTTCTAAACCAAGCTCAGCTAATATTCTAAATATAACTATCACTCCAACAGCAATCATAAGTTCCATGCCCAAAATATTAGCATTGCAGGTAGGCGGTGGTAGCGGTACCATACGAGTTACAAATACTTCAGATTCTATAACAGCTACAAATGTTTCCGCGCTGATAAGCAGTAGCTCGCCTTTATATTCAAATGTTAATCAAGATTCTTCCAATTGTAAAAGTATTGCCCCAGGTAGTTATTGTGATATTATTTTTACACCTGCACCAGAAGCAAACGCAACTTCCCTAACCACATTCCCAATTGTAGGCTCAAATACTCTCCCAACTCCAGCGGCAATTCAACTATATGATTCTACTGTAGCAATGATTACTGTTAGTGGTTCGCCATTGGCCTTACAAGGCTTGGCTACGGGTTACTTAACAATCACTAATTCCACATCTAATACTGCGAGTAATATTCAAGCTATTTTACCAGAAGGTTTAGGTATTGACCAAGATGCTTCTGACTGTGCTACATTAAGTGCTAATAGCTCATGCACCTTAGCCTTTAATTCACCTACTGGCGATTCTGTTGCTCCTGCAATTTATTTAATAATGGGTACTAATTCATCTACAGATAGCGCTATAATTGCAGTCGATAGTGGGACATATTCTCTAGAGTTAGTCAGTGGATCACCATTAAGTTTAAGTGCTGGCGGCTCAGGGAGTATGGTTGTAAAAAATACCTCTTCCTTTTCACTCTATGATATTAATGCAATTTTTACTGGCAATCTTGCTGGTAAAGTTGAACAAACTGGCAGTACTTGTCCTGATGGGTTGGCGACAAATGAAGAATGCACATTAACTTTTACCGCCTTAAATGATATAGCCCCGGAAACTACTTTTCTAATTACAGGTTCTGTAAATAATGGTTCTGTAGTTACAAGTGTTGAGGCAGCTATGTCAATTAGCTATTCGCAGTCTTATTTGTATGTGGCAACCACTAGCAGTATCACTAGATGTTTAGTAAATGTTACTACTGGTGCCATAGATAGTTCTTCAGACTGTGTAGACGCAGATTCTGATGGCACTTTACTTGACTTAACTGGTAAATTTGCGGCATTTACCGTTGATCAGGATGCAAATTATTTTTATATAGTGATATCAAGTGGATATTTACAAAAATGTACTATAAGTACAACTGATGGATTGCTTTCTAATTGTCAAACCTTCTCGTCATCCGCACTATCTATGGCTCTTCCTTATGGTATAACAATAAATTATAATCCAAATTACGGGCAAAAGGTTTTATATTTTACCGACCATTTCACGACAACACAAACAATCCAGGGATGCTATATCTTATCTACTACTGGTGATCTCTTTGAATGTGGAACATTCTATTCTAGTAGTATTTCTGGTCCAAATACATTTGCCGTAAATAGTTCTGGGACAAAAGGCTATCTATCTTCTACATCAACCGATGCAACAGTCTATGGAATTTCTCAATGTACAATAAATAGCTCTGGAAATATTACAGCATGCGAGGCCATTGAAACCGTAAATCCGGCACCATTTGGATTAATATTAAATAGCGACGATTCATATTTATATAACTCTACCATCAACTCCACCACAGACTTATATAGATTTGATGTATCTACTAGTGGGGATATTGATTTTACATCCAAAACTACATACTCTGTAATATCTGGTAGTTCGGCAGGTATAACTATAAATAGTAGCAACACATGGATATATGTAATGAACCTTAACAAGTACCTTTACAGATGTCCGGTAGATACTAGCGGAGTTATTGGAACATGCTCTTTAGCAGTGGGAACACAGTGGGGTTCACAAATAAGTGTAGCCCTCTGGAATCCGTCTGCATAACTTATTGTAGTTTTATTTTAGATATGCGAAACTGTTTTTAGTTATGATTTAGGGAAAATAAGTGAAGAAAAACAAGGCATTGATTGCATATTTAGCAGTGCTAATATCTAATAGCATTTGGTCAGGAACCATGGGAACTTATACTCCTGATAGCGTCTGTAGTGATAATCTTGCTAATGTATTACAAAAAGTTATTACATTTAGCATTGGCCCTGCTTGGAGTAATAATGGTAAAACTCAAACTTTATATTTACAATCAGATATAGAAAAAACATATTCTGCTAATTTTCATAGTAATATATTACCATATGGTGAGCTTTTCTTAGGTATACAAAATCGCCTTAACCACATGCTTTATGATCAATTAGGTATAGAAATAGCAGGTGGTGGAGAGGCAAAATTACGCGGAAATATTTGGGAAGATGCCGACCCTCTTTTTAACAATTATCGATACACTTATGCCATCAGTGAAATGCGGATAATGGCAAAAGGTAAGCTTCTGATGGATATTGATTATTACGGAACAATGCCTTTTATCACCGCAGCTGTTGGCCTTGGTCTTAATCAATCATCCGGATTTGCTATAACTCCACTAATAGAAGAAGAAGTCCCAGCACCTGCTTTTAATACAAGCACGCAAAATGTATTAACTTACGCATTTGGCTTTGGTCTACAAGAAAGTCTTGGTGATAATTGGAAAGCAAGCATAGGTTATGAATTCGCCGATTGGGGAAAAAGCCAGTTAGCTAAAGCGGATGGGCAAACCATTGGTAACGGACTGGTGATAAATAATGTGTACATTAACTCTGTATTATTAAGCTTAACGTATATTACTTAAGGAGTAAGATGTTGAGTATAAAAATAATAAAGCGTAGTTTCCATGGATGGATGCTTATACTTAGTATATTTATGCTAACTTTAAATGCATGTAATAAGCCACCTTATAACGACTTTGAAAAAGATCAACCTAAAGTTAAAAAACCAGCATATGGAACAGCACTTGGTGCTGTAATCGGTGCAGTGTTTGGAGCTACGTTTATTGGTACAGTAGTTGGAGGGGTCGCGGTCACTGCTGTTACGCTTTATAAAACTAGTCGCGAAGCAGCGCTAAAAGAATTAAGTAAGGATGGAATTCAGTTTGTACAATATGGCGACAAATGTACTTTGATAGTGCCTACAGATAGATACTACATGTTCAATCGCTCTGAATTTAATAATATCTGTTATAAAGGCTTAAATGACATAATTCGCCTAATTAAATTTTATCCTAAAACCAAAATATACATAGCTGGATTTACTGATGATGTTGGCTATCCATACAGTAACCTCAAACTTTCAAAAGCTCGCGCAGAAACAATGTTAACATTTTTATGGGCACATGATATCCCTGCTGAAATGTTACATGCCGATGGGTTTGCTGAGCGTTTAGACGTAGGAGATAATAATCTTATCCGTGGCAGTGCATATAACCGTCGTATTGAGATTCAATGGTATGTTGCACCACAGAAAAAAGGTAGTTTTCTTCCAAAAGGGTTTAGATTAGATAAAAAACCAGAAAAAAAAGAGGTATATAAATAATGTCTAAATCTTCTATTCTCTTTAGTAAAAAATGTAACATAGATAAAACCGACAGAATCAATCGCATAGTTATCGGCATCATTTTACTAATTGCAGCATTATTAAGAGCATCGTGGGTATTCTACTTAGCTGCGGCTATTATTTTAATAATAGAAGGAATAATTGGTATCTGCTATATTCCAAAGGTTATTTATAAAATAAATTGCATTATCAAAAACAAACAGGATGAGACTTAAACGCAAGTTCTGCAAAGGAATGAATAGTATGACAATTAGTTTTAAACATATAAAGATTATTATTAGTATCTTTATAATTTTATGTTTTACAAACGCTTGCATTGCCACTACAAAAACCCAGCCAAAATTTACAATTGAACCAATAACTCCTACTACATTGGTTATATTTAAAATCCAAACTCCAACCGTAAAATATATTGTTACTAATAAAACCAAGGTTACACGCACTCTCACTATGGTGCAAATCCCAGGGGTTACCCAAATTACAAATGGGACTGGATATTGTGGAACAGCTTTTACCTTAGCACAAAATGAAAGCTGTACTTTAACTTTACAAGTAATCGCTAAAAATATAAATGGAACTCTCAATACTAATGGGCCTGAAATTTGTAAAACTGTGAGTGCTGCAAATCAAGCACCTGACCCATTTCTTTGCTCAAGACCAAGTACCGCTAATGCTCTAAATATAACTGTACGTGAACTGGCAACTCTAAGTGTTGCGCCCAAGACTTTAGTCTTAAAAACAAGTGGTGGTAGTGCAGCCGTGAGGGTTACTAATACTTCAAGCACTGTAACTGTCACTAATGTTGCAGCTGTATTTCCTAGTGGCTCGCCTTTAACATCCAACGTCAATCAAGATTCCTCAAATTGTAGAATCCTTGCCCCTGGAAAATATTGCGATCTCATTTTTACACCTTCACCAAGCGCCACATCTACTTCTTTATCTCCATATGTTATTACCGGGACCAATGCTTTACCTACAGGTGCATTAATGAAAATAATTGAAACTGGAGTAGCCGTAATTACCGTTAGTCCTACAACTTTGATTTTAAATAGTACAACTCCAGGCGACTTAACTATTACTAATACCTCATCTTATCCGGCAACTAATGTAGCTGCGATATTAACAGGCGAATTAGCAAGCACTGTTACTCAAAATAGTTCTGATTGCGATATCTTAGGAGCAGCTGGTACTTGTACACTAACGTTTACGTCCACAACCGGTACCCCAGTTGCATCAGCATCATACATAATAACAGGAAATAACGCATCAGAAACTAGCGCAATAATCGGTGTAAATGGTTCTTATTCGCTTGCGATTGTAAGTGGCTCTCCATTAAGTTTAGCGGTAGGATCTTATGGTAGTATGATTATAGAGAACACATCTAGTGCCCCATTGTATAACATCAATGCAAACTTTACTGGAACAGAGCTTGATGGCAACGTCACACAAACAGGTAGTACTTGCCCTGATGGACTAGACGCTGGTGCACAATGCACCTTAACTTTTACCGCTGGTAACTCAGAAGTTGCAGAAACAGAGTTCCCAATTTCAGGCACCGCAAGTGACGGAGTTACAACTGCAAGCGTTGCTGGAGCTATATCAATTAGTTATAGTAATTATTATATTTATCTAAGAAGTTCTGATGGAGGCATAAGCAGGTGTATAATTGATCCAGCCACAGGAACATTATCATCTGGCACATGCATAAGCGCGACCGACAGCTCCTTTACGACAACTACTAATCAAGCAGCCTTTACTGTTGATCAACAATCTAACTACTTTTATATGATAATAAAAGATGTCTCAGCTGTGCAAGTATGCACTATTCGCACTAGTGATGGAATGCTAACTAACTGTACT
>CAZADN010000043.1:0-6786 GCA_964483895.1 uncultured Legionellaceae bacterium | reverse complement strand
GTTAACTCTGATAGCAGTTACCTATTTGTAATGAACTCAAGCAAATTACTTTATCAGTGTCCATTAGACTCTAATGGTGACATTGATACTTGCTCGCAAGTGGCTGGTTCTACCGCATGGTATTCTGCAATAAGTATCGCCCTATGGAATCCTACTTCATGAACCAAACAGCGCTAAATATTCTTCATACCCTTCTTCGACCATTTTTTCCTTGGGAATAAAGCGTAAGGCTGAGGAAGGTGAGTTGTTAAGAAGCTATATTTTAGTATAGTATATAGTGAAAAGTACTTATAAGGATCATAATGAGATTTATGCGCAAGGAGAATCTCCAAGTAAGGCAAACTTCCAACATCGTCATGATTACCTTTTGGAGTCAGTTTTCAACCTATTCTATAAATACAATTTTGGTGCTCTTTTTAACCAAGCCTCACTTATTACAAGGACTAGGGTACGATCAAGCAACAGCCTACGCATTTATAGGGGTAAGTCAGGCAACTGGTTACTTAATGCCTATTTTAGGCGGCTATATGGCAGATAAAATATTAGGCGTTCGGCGCAGTATTCTAATAGGTAGTGTTTTACTCGCACTTGGATATTTGTTAGTAATGTTAAGTGGCTATACAATTTCCGGGCATGGAGATACATTCTTTCTAGCCGCGTATGCTCTAATCCCTGCCTCTAACTCTCTATTAATTGGCACTGCCTCTACTATGGTTAACCATATATACTCTGATGATGCCATTAAAGCTAAGGCAGCAATGACGTATTATTATATGGCTATTAACATTGGTGCATTGCTTGCAGCAATAATTGCACCAGAACTTTTTGAAAGTAAATATGGGCCGTTATCAGTTTTAACAGTAACATTTATTGGTAAAGCAATCGCTGCATTAAACTTTTCATATCAATATAAGATATACGATAACGCCATCTGGGGTGTGGACAAAGAAAAGTTTATGTCTTCCTCAGTTTATAAATTATTTATATATTTTGCAGTTCTTTATGCTTTCACATTGTTTGCATATTCGCACATATTTATTGCTAATACACTTATAAGTATTGGCTGTATATGTGGAATTCTATGGTTTTTATATAGAACTTTTCAATTAAAAGATAAAACCAGATTCAAACAACTTATTGCTTTTATTTTAATTTTAGAGTCAATTGTATTTTTTATTATTTATAATCAAATGAATAGTACACTAGTTTTGTTTGCTAAACATAATTCAGATTTTAATTTATTAGGCTTAACAATTTCACCGGCACAATATCAAATGTTAAACCCTATCCTTATAATATTAATTGGCTTCCAACTTCCAAAACTTTATAGAACTTTGCCTAAGTTTACTGTTCCTTATCAGTTTGCTTCAGGAACATTAGTTTCAGGACTCGCGTTATTATTAATGAGTTATGCTGCAAATCACGCAACTTTAGGCATCGTAAATGGCAACTACATTGGCCTAACATACATTTTGATTACAATCGGCGAACTTTGGGTAAGCGCTATTGGCCTTAGTATGATTGGGATGTATTGTGATAAAAATAACCTCGATTTTGCTATGGGAGTTTGGTTATTGGGCAGCTCTTTATCTAATACTATTTCTGGCAGAATTGCCAAATATGTTGCTCTGCCAAGACACTCAACAAACCCCATTGAAAGCTTGGCAATTTTTAAAAATTACTATTTTATAATAGGCATAACTACATGCATAATCGCAGGAGCTATGTTTATTATTGCTAAATATATAAAATTAATAGCACATAAAAGAGATATTAATATTTCCTAACTTCTAAGTAACCCTACCATTAAGTTAATGATTTACGTTGATTCCATTCTGGCTGAAACGAGGCTTTAGCTTCGTCTCGAAGCCTATTGATTAAAGCTTCGAGACGGCGTAAACGCCTCCTCATCCCGAACGGACCTAAATAAAAATCAACCAAAATCCCTTGACTTAATGGCGGTGGCCAGAATGGCGGATGAGGAATTAATAGATAGTTATCATCCCCTGCAATGCTGTATTAAAAATCTTTATTTCTAAATTATTATATCGAGCTACAACTTCAGCATCTGGAAAATGATATTTATTATTATAACCATATGAAAATATCGCATACTTCGGCTTAACTGCTTGCAAAAACTCATAGCTCGATGAAGTTTTACTTCCATGATGCGGTACGACTAAATAATCAGCCGTTAAATATTTCGAATATTTCATTACCAAGTATTGTTCAGCATCACGCTCAATATCACCAGTTAATAAGATTTTTGCATTTTTACTTTGCAAAAACAAAACACATGAATCATTATTTTTTTTACGAAACTTCTGTGTAATATACAAAAACTTAAAGGTAACCCCATCCCAATTCCACTTTGAAAAAGTATGACAATTTGCGCCGCGCTTATAATATTTAGGCGAATTAACAACTAATTTTTTTACTGAAAAATCTTTCTCAACTGTAGGCAACCCACCACGATGATCTAAATCCGGATGGCTAATTACAAGCATATCAAGAGATTTTATATTTAATGTTTTTAAATATGGGCTAATTACTAATTCACCTAAATCTTTACCACGGTAAAATTGACCTCCAGTATCATATAAAAGTGTATGATTTGCAGTGCGTATTAACACTGCAAGCCCCTGCCCTACATCTAAAACATCTACTCGTGCTTCATTAACCTGTAATTTATTGGCCTTTGGTAAAATAAAAATACACAATAAACTAAAAAAACTTAAACGTAACGATTTTATTGGGTAAAGGAAACCTAGTAAAAACATTAAAATAAGACTTAAAGCGGTGTAAATTGCTAAATATGACTCAACATTAAAGTTGAAATTCTTATCAAGATAATTCAAATACCAATACAAAAAATCGATTAAATAGGTTAATAAATTATTAAACCATAAACTATTTAGCCAAAGACTACATATCAAAAATAGCAAAGCCAATGGCACAATTACAAAACCAACTAAAGGGATGGCTATTAAATTTGCAAAAAATCCATTAATTGAAGCATAAGAAAACCAGTATAAAGTAAATGGCAAGAGGCCTATTAAACATGCTAATTGCAAAACTATTGTTGTTAAAAATTTATTACCCTTATAATAACGACTGACGATAAATAAAATTGCAACCGCAATAAATGATAAAAAAAACCCTGGAAATAACACATAATGCGGCTCGTAAATTACGCATGCTAATAGAGCAAATCGCCATATTTGCCAACTGGTAAATTTCATTTGTAAAAAATTCTTTGCAAAGACTAAGAGACAACCAATAAATGCACGTTGCACTGAAACACTAAATCCTGCCAATAACGAGTAGCTAAATGCAGCTAATATCGCACAAATACTTGCAAAATTCACACTTGGTAGCGCTAAACATAAACGCGGCACACGTGACCATAAATAATTTGCCAAAAAAAACACAAATCCTGCAACAAAGCCAATATGCGCCCCAGATATTACTAGCAAATGTATAGTGCCTGTCCTTCGAAATAACTTCCAATCACTTTCGGTTAGATTATTCGTAATACCAATAGTTAAAGCTTGAATTATTGCTAGTGTTTGGCTATTTATATTTACACTTTCAAGATGGACTTTTAATTTATTACGAATAAAACTAACAAAACTTTTAGCACTAACGTGACGATTTAAAATCGTAACAGTATTACAACTTCCAAGCCAAGAAATATGCCGTGCTTGCAAAAAACCAACATAATCAAAACCACCGGGATTTAAATAATTACGCGGTTTGCGTAATTTAATTTTCGCTTTAACATATGCATTTATCTGAACATCAGCGCAATGCTGATAACAGTTTACAAGGATTTCTGGTCCAGTCTTGACTCGTAAAATAAACTGAGTTTTTGTAGATGTAACTTTAGGTATACTAACTACCTTCCCATAAAGACTTAAAGTTTTACCATCAAGATTATCAGCAAAAATTTTAGAATTAACTAAATCACTGTGCAACCACCCCCATAAAAGAGCGCAAATAAATGCAAGGATAATAGTAATTTTCGGCCTAAACAAAAGACATGCTATTAATAGTAAATAAACGTATATATTTTGTTTATAAAAAAATAACATCCCTGCCACAAAGCAAAGAATTTCCATATTAATACTAGTTGGACATACCAAGACAGATAATTTATACGAATTTACAATTTTTCGCAAATACCATAAAAGACATAGCCGTAAACCAAGAAACCTGTCTTCGAACATCCCGGATTTCATTTTATTTCATCCGAGACTCTTTGTTTGTAAAATTTCTTATCTTAATTCAACCATAGCAACTACATTTACTAACCATCACAACCATAGGGCTTACGCACGAATATTAAAATTAAATTTAAAAATTCTTTAAAATCCGCACGCCGCTGCGCTCTGTTGAGCGATTAACTTACAATTCCTCAGAGCGCAGCGGCGTGCGGGTTTTTTATATAAAATAAACCTCGAAATCAAGAAGTCAAGACAATTTTCATGCGTAAGCCCTGATCACAACCAAAAACTATCTTTTATGTTTTAAAAATTATGGTATAATCCGCGAAACTGTTAAATTGAAAAGTAAGGTGATATATGCGTAATTTATTAGCCATTATATTATGTGTGTTAGGATTAAACACCTTTGCAGCCAATATTAACCCACAAGAAATTCAAATTGGCAGTAGCGTTCAATATAAACTTCTTCCAAATGATCCACAATTAATTTCTAACCAATACTTATGGACTGTCAGTGCTATCTGCATAATTAAAAACAAAACTGATGACAATTTCCTGTCCATTAAAGTGACCAAGAAACAAGGCACATTAAATGACGAAGTATTAGTTGCAGGTGATAGCAGAATCATTCGTTTAAAATATAACGACGAAATTAATATTACCGCCAAAAGTGGCGCAGAAGTAGAACTTTTAAATATAGGAAAAACTCCAATAATTACTGAATGTACCTTTAGTTTTTAATACAGGGAGAGGTGGCCGAGTGGTTGAAGGCGCACGCCTGGAAAGTGTGTATACGGTAAAACGTATCGAGGGTTCGAATCCCTCTCTCTCCGCCAAACTTAACCTTATCTTGCACAAAAATTATCACTTTGATCTATAATTAATATACAAGTCTTTTACAAGAGCATCAAAGTGAGACATATTCATAAACTAGCTGGGGACATACCAAAATCAGCAAAAAGTATTCATACTAGCAGCACAAAACTTGATGCCATGCATTATGTTAGCGCCTACTCCAATCTTTTCAAAGGAAAGGAACATGGCGCCATATTAGAACGACATGGAGCATTTTTTTATACTATAAACAATATATCCAAAAAGTATTTTTCACAAGCTAATAACAATACACAAATCAGAGCAATATATGCTGGATCTGCAGGTCTAGAAAATAATCTTGGTAGCAACACCGCTGAATATCAAGAAAAACATCTTGAGTTTACTAAAGAATGCAAAAATGCTGCAAAAGAATATGAACAAGAATTACAAGATGAGGACCCTGAAAATTCAGAAAAAATTTGTAGTTATTTACTACGTGAAATAATAAAATACGCTGCAAGAGGCCAGATGATTTTATTAGGCTACTTAAACACTCTTGAAGATATTCATCTTGCCTGCAAAGATAAGTATGGAAATTACGTTGGCCCGACTTATAGAGAACTACTAGCCGGCAACAAAGATATTATTGAATCTGCTAATCGCAAAAGATCGCCAGAACAACTTTCAAAAGACATGAAAAATGCTCAAGAAAAGAAAAAAGCAAACGAAACAAATGAAAATAACTTTAATCCCAAAATATAATTATCAAGGTGACTAATATGCAAAGATTTATGAAAATTCCACGTTTATTAAAAGATGTTTTAAATCAAAAATTAATTTGGGAAAAGGCGCATGAAGTAGTTGGATATAAGTCTGGCAATTTGATTGTAAAAGTAAATAGTGATTTCCCTCTAGAACCTCTATACACTTTATATGACATCAACAACCCAGAACACATGCATCACTTTAATGACTGGCCAGAAAATTGGAAACAAAATGTTGATGATAACCACAACCTCAAATTAGGTAGTTAATATTAGTGGTTTTATTATTAAAACCAATGACTATAGAGTACGCGCTTTAGCAATAGCAAGTCTTATTGCATCAGCCTCTGCGGATTCTGCTGGTAAAGTATCAAGCAAGCGTCGCCAATACAAAACTGCAAATTTTGTATTGTTTTTCCTATAAGCATCCATAGCCAAAATCGCCAATGCATCTTGCTGCTTAGGATTATCTAAAAGCAACTTTTCAAGCATTGCACGCCCTTTTGTTTCTTCGCCATTTTCAAGTAACAAACTTGCATAATTTGCAGTTATAAGCTCATCTCGCGCATCTAAAATATAAGCCTTAGCAAAAGCTCTTAGTGCTTTTTTAGAATGATGTTGCGAAGAATATATTCTACCCAACAAATACCAACCTCTAGCACTTTCAGGATGAACTTCTAAATGTTTCTCAAGCTTAACAATCAATTCATCAGGAGTTTTGATTTTTTTTAATACCTGCAATGCCTTTTGCTGCGAATCATCAGCCTTTTTATAGGCATAATACTCACCAAAACCACCCCAGGTTATATAAAAATAGCTTATTAATAAGAGCATTAATAAAGAACCAACAATTGTCCACATTCCTTTATTACGCAGTGGTTTAAAAATTGAAAAAACCGCAATACTTGAAAAAATCACAAATAACTCAAAGAGCGCAACCACTCGGTAATCATGCTGCATTAGACTTCCTCTTCTTAATA
>CAZADN010000042.1:0-12967 GCA_964483895.1 uncultured Legionellaceae bacterium | reverse complement strand
AAAGAGCAATAACTTCATCCTCTCCTACAGAAAATGGTGGTCCTGGCATTTCGCTTTGATCATATGTTGTTGTAACTAAAAATATTGAGGCCACTGGCGGTGTCAATTCAATTAAATGTTCAGAGTAAGATTTACGAGTATCTTTAGGTAGGGCAATCAATGCTGCTCGATCATACACTGCATCAATTTTATCAAGGATTACTCGACTAAGCTTAAAAAAATCACCACAAAAAATAGTAATTTCCTTACTACCAAATAAAGTAAAATTTTTTGTTTCCGTTATCTTGACGGGGATTTTATTTTCTTTAAAAAAAACGTTGCAAGCAACCTGACTAAGCTCAACGCCAATCACTTGATATCCTTGTCCTGCAAGCCAAAGCATATCAATACTTTG
This sequence comes from uncultured Legionellaceae bacterium, assembly GCA_964483895.1. Taxonomy (GTDB): domain Bacteria; phylum Pseudomonadota; class Gammaproteobacteria; order Legionellales; family Legionellaceae; genus 2-12-FULL-35-11. Next base: position 12,573 of record CAZADN010000042.1, on the reverse strand, counting down.
ACCACACAGAGGTACGAAAACACGAGAACCAGGTGTAAGTTTTAACGATGAAAAATAGCGTTGCATAAGTTTATTTGGCTGTAACTGATTAAATCCAATATCTTTAGATTGCCATTTTTGATGCCAATATTCTTTATTCATTAAGTTGTACAGACTCCCGATTTATCTGAAGAATAATGATACCAGGACCCAATAAAATAATTACTGGCAATCGGAAGAATATAGATTTTTCTGCATTGGTAAACTCGTGTTTGAGGATTCTCTCTCCAACGCCCCCTTAACCAGCCACCGCCTGCTTTAGCTTTTGCAATCTCCTCTTGAACAACTAAAACACCTGATGAATCTTTAAAATTCAACTCATTCTTTCCAACCATCTCAGGATGTAATGGCGAAACAAAAAATGTCCCGTTGTAATCACCTACAAAAATATCATTGGAACTTTTTCTAAATTCAATAATTGATTTTTCTATTCCATTCTTTTGAATATAATTTGCAGCTTTTTTGACGACAGCTATAACGTTAGCTTGATCTATATTTTTTGAAGTGACTTTTGACGATATAGCAGATTTTTGCTTTTGAAGCTCTGCATAAAACTCATGCTCTTTTTGTGCAACGTGCTTTTTATACCCATCCGGATCAATAAAAGGATTAGTAAGACTATGATTCAATGAAGCATACTTTTTACTGAGATTAAAATATCCGGCGTGTGCGCCTAAAAAAATATCACAACGCAATGACTTGAGTACTTTTATCGCATGTTCATAGTCTTCAGCAATATTAGGGTAAGCAGTATTGTTAACGAGTTTATACCCTGGATTTACATTAAGACTACCTACCATCACAGCTTGATAGTGCTTACCATGATCGGTAACTTGCATAGTCCATGTGGTACAACCTTTTGTATGACCAGCTGTTAAATGTGCGGTTAATACAGTTCCACCAAGTTTTACTTGCTCACCATCATGAAGAACTTTATCCACTGTAGTTGCAGGAAAATACATGCTGTCGTCATTGCCATAATGAAAATCAGATTTTCCACCTGATTGTACTTCAGGTACATCCGCATCCATTACCATATACCGTGCATTTGTTTGCTGCTTGATTAATTGACTCCCTGCAGCGTGATCAAGATGAGCATGGCTAATCAACAAAATTTTAGTATCACTGAATTTAAACCCCAGTTTTTCTATGCTTGCTTTAATCATCGGAACATTCGCCTCAAGATCACTATTGATAAGAATGTTTCCTTTAGGTGTAACCACTAAGTAACTAGCTAAATCATCAGTACCTACATAATATAGATTCCCTGCGATTCGAAAAGGTGGAAACGGATGCCCAACAGGATAAGCAAAACATACAGTACAACATAAGGTGATAACTAAGGATAAAAACAGAGATTTTTTCATTTAAACTCTACAGACATATATAAAAATAGCACCAAACTTCGACACATGTTCGACACAAAAATTTCAAAATTTAACTCAACCAGCCTAACTCTTTGATTTTACTGGTGCCGTTGTGCGGAATCGAACCGCAGGCCTATTGATTACGAATCAATAGGCGCGAATCTAATACCTTAACTTACGCAATAATATTTTCAATATGCACGGTGGCATTTCTTTCTGGGCCTGTTGACAACATTGCTATTTTTACTTCGAGTAGCTCTTCAAGACGCTTTATATATTTTTTAGCGTTTGTTGGTAGCTGTTCAAAAGAAGTTAGATTTTCTGTGGATTCTTGCCAACCTGGTAGCTCTTCATAAATTGGCTCCAAACCTTCGTAATCTTCTGCCGCTTGCGGAGGATAACTAATGGTTTTGCCTTCTTTAGTTTTATATGCTGTCGCGATTCTAATAGTATCTAATGTATCTAACACATCTAGTTTAGTTAAACAAATACCAGTAATACTATTTAGCTCAATAGAACGCTTTAGAAGAACTGCATCAAACCAACCACAACGTCTTGCACGACCTGTTACAGAACCAAATTCATTGCCTTTTTCACTCAAATGCTGACCGACTTTATCAAACAATTCTGTAGGAAATGGCCCAGCGCCAACTCTAGTTGTATAAGCTTTAGTGATACCTAATACATAATCAATGTATTTTGGCCCTAAACCGCTACCATTAGTCACACTGCCTATACATGTATTTGACGAAGTAACAAATGGATATGTGCCATGATCTACGTCTAAATATACTCCTTGCGCACCCTCAAATAACATAACATCTCCGCGTCTACGGTGTTCATGTATAAGTGAAACAGTGTCAGCAATCATGGGGCCAATTTGTTTTGCCCAGCCATCAAACATATCTAGCACATGTTTAATATCTATAGGTTCCTGCGCATAATAATTTTTTAAAAGAAAATTATGGTACTCTAAAAGTTCTGTTAATTTACTAGTAAATCTTTCTTTACATAATAAATCATTAATTTTAAGCGCTCTTCTAGCAATCTTATCTTCATAAGCTGGTCCAATACCGCGCCCAGTTGTGCCAATTGCCTTTCCCTTTTTATGTGCTTCACGAGCTTTATCTAAAGCAATATGTGAAGGTAAAATCAAAGGGCATGCGCTACTAATTTTTAGACGGTTTCTGACCTTAACGCCTTTAGATTCTAATTCATTAATCTCAGTTAACAATGCCTCTGGAGATACAACTACTCCATTACCGATATAACAGTTAACTGACTCGTGCAGTATTCCTGATGGTATTAAACGCAAAATCGTTTTTTCATTATTAATCTTTAAAGTATGTCCAGCATTGTGCCCGCCTTGATAGCGCACAACAGCTTGAGCGTTACTAGTTAATAGATCAACTATTTTACCTTTTCCTTCGTCTCCCCATTGGGTCCCAACAACTACAATATTCTTTGCCATAACTCTCTCATAAAAAACTAATTATCTTGCATCGGATTTTTGACTTGGACCATGTCTAAAGTAATCAAAAAATGCGCTATTTTGATCAAGAACTAACATATCACTTTTATTCTTAAAGCTATTAAGATAAGAATTTAAACTCATATAAAAAGCAAAAAAGTCTTTATCTTGACTAAAAGCGTTATTATATATTTGCGCTGCACGCGCTTGGCCAGCTGCTCGAATTGACTTACCTTCACTACTTGCTTTAGCAAGCAATACTACAACTTTAGCATCTGCATCAGCCTGAATCGCTTCCGCATTTGCTTGCCCATCCGCGCGATGACGGTTTGCAATTTTTTGCATATCAGCACGCATCCTCTGGAAAATTGCATTACTAGTATTTGCTGGTAATTCAATACCTTTAATTCTAACATCAACTACATGCAAACCTAATTGTCCAGCTTGTATTTCGGCTTTTTCGCGTAGAGCACTCATTATGTCCCCACGACCACCAGTCACAACTTCAGATATAGTATGCTTACCAAATTCTGCTCGCAGCAAAGTATTTAGTTGCTGTTCAAGCAAAGTCTCTGCTTTGAATTCGCTGCCGCCAGTAGACTTAAAGTAATTGGCTAAACTATTAATTTGCCATTTAACGTAATAATCAACCATTACGTCTTTTTTCTCTTTAGTTACAATACGTGATGATTTGATATCTAAAGTTTGAATACGTGTATCAAACTCTCGTGCTGTCTCTATAAAAGGCAGTTTAAAATGCAAGCCTGGATTTAGAACTAAAATTTCATCATTTTTCGTTACTAATTTCCCAAGGCGCAACATAATAGCTTTATTCCCTTGAGTAATTGTAAACACGCATGTTGTTATAAATAACAACACAAAAATAACTACTGATAAAATAATCGGTTTATTAACTTTCATTACTAACTCCTTTCCGGACGCTCAGTAGGCCTAGTAGTTACTCGCCCATCAGTTAATACATCGCTGTTATCAGAGGTGCTTTGATAGTTTTCAGGAAGCAATGGACCTTTACCTTGCCTAACAATAGACTTGTTTGGTATTTCTTTAATAATTTTATCCAAAGGCAAATACAACATATTACCTGCCTTACCATCAAGAACTATCTTAGTAGTCTGACTTAGAACTGTTTGCATTGTATCTAAATAAAGTCTTTCTTGCATAATGTATGGAGACTTACGATACTCTGGTAAAAGGGCTAAGAACTCAGCTGTTTCTCCCTTTGCACGTAACACAACTTGTTCAGAAACCGCGTTCGCTTCTGCTAAAATACGCTTCGCATTACCTTCAGCAATCGGCACAACCTTAGCAGCATATGCTCTTGCTTGCTCTTTAAAACGCTTTTCATCTTCTTGCGCTTTAATAGCATCATCAAAAGCATCTTGCACATTTTCAGGAGCTCGTGCTGGTTGCGGTGACACATTCACTATTTTTATGCCAACTTTGTAAGAATCAAGAATCTTAATTAAAGTCTCTTGCATGTCTGCGCCCCATGCATCACGACCTTCGGTAATTAGTTCATCTAATGTAGTAGTACCAACAACTTGGCGTAAAGCGCTAGAAGTGGCTTGGCGTAGACTTTCTTCAGGGTCGACAACACTAAACAAATACTCGTACAAATCACCAATTCTGTATTGTACAGCAACTGATACTGCAACTAAATTTTCATCCTTAGTTAACATCTGAGCTGAATAAGAATAATCTAACACTCTATCAACATTTTTAACGATTTTAGAACATATAAAACGAGGGATCCAATGTGGCCCAGAGCCAACAGTTTTCACATACTTACCAAAGCGCAAAATAGCAGCTTCATCAGCAGGACCAAGAATAAATATTCCTGACAGTCCCCAAAGTATAAGAGCAACAGCCAAAACTAACCCAACTAAAGCTCCACCACCATTATCAACCTCTACTTTATTAGGCCTCTTGCCAGAGGTACCTGTAAAACGCTTTTTGATTAATGATTGCAGTTTTTTTAAAGCCTCATCCAAATCTGGTGGTTGATTTTTACCGCCAAAAGAATCTTTTCCTTTACCTGGCTCATTCCAGCCCATGAAAACTCCAGTATTTTGCCCAAGAAAATAGAATTTTATGAGTAATTCTAACTTTAAGCAAGTTAATGTTGATTATTTTATAACATTCACCTTCTCAAACTGCAAATCCCAAACCCCATGACCAAGTTTCATTCCCCTTTGTTCAAATTTAGTCATTGGTCTAGATGCAGGACGTTCTACGTAATCGTTGCTCTTACTTAAATTAGTTAATAATGGCTCGACTTGCAGAACGCTCAACATATGTTCCGCATAATCTTGCCAATCTGTTGCACAATGCAACAACCCGCCTGGCTTAAGCTTATCTACTAATATTTTAACGAAATCGCTTTGAATTAAACGCCGTTTATGGTGTTTCTTTTTATGCCATGGATCTGGAAAAAATATCTGCACGGCACTTAAGGAATTTGGTTTAATATTACTAGTAAAAACTTGCTTTGCATCAAAATTTACAATTTTAACATTATTAATATTGTTTTCTTCCAAATCAGCAGCCAAACTTCCAAGACCTGCAAGATGCACCTCTATTCCTATAAAATTGGTTAAAGGATTAGCCTTAGACATCTCTAATAACGAACGCCCCATCCCAAAACCAATTTCAACAACCACATCATTCTGATTCGCAAATATCTCAGAAAAATCCCAGAGTTCAGACCCAAGCGGCAAAGCATACTTACTTAATAAATCCGTTAACCCATGCTTTTGACGAGTTGTCATTTTGCCTGCGCGTAATACAAAGCTTTTAATAGTTCTTTGCATGTATTATGCCTTAGGCCCAATCATTTCTTCTGGTTTAACATATTTATCAAACTCTTCCGCGGTTAAAATACCAAGCGCAATCGCTGCCTCTTTTAAAGAAGAGCCATCTTTATATGCTTTTTTCGCAATCGCTGCAGCTTTATCATAGCCAATATATGGATTTAACCCTGTTACTAACATTAATGAGTTGTGTAGATAATTATCAATTACTTGCCTATTTACCTTTAATCCAGCAACACAAAACTCTTGAAAAGAATGACAAGTGTCAGCTAATAAATTTAATGAATGCAACACATTAAATACAATAACTGGTTTAAATACATTTAACTCAAAATTTCCCTGACTTGCAGCAAATCCAACCGTAGCATCATTACCCATAACTTGGGCCGCAACCATAGTCATAGCCTCAGCTTGCGTAGGGTTTACCTTACCTGGCATAATCGACGAACCTGGCTCATTTTCAGGTAATTGTAACTCGCCTATCCCGCAACGTGGGCCTGAACCAAGCCAGCGTAAGTCATTAGCAATTTTCATTAAAGCACAAGCTAAAGTTTTTAATGCGCCATGCGCCATCACCAAAGACTCATGTGATGCAAGTTCCAAAAATTTATTTTTAGCTGAAACAAATGGTAAACCAGTAATTTTAGCAATATGCTGTGCCGCGTTAACTGCAAAATTAGGATGTGTATTTAACCCAGTACCAACTGCGGTACCGCCTAATGCTAACTCATAAAGCTCTGGTAATACTTTCTCAAATCTTTGAAGACATGCATCAAGTTGCGCAACATACGCAGAAAATTCTTGGCCAAGCGTAATTGGGACCGCATCTTGTAAATGTGTACGACCAATTTTTACAATGTTTGCATATTCTTGCATTTTAGAAGCTAAGCCTTCTCTTAAGCACTTCACCGCCGGCATTAATTTCTCACTAATAGCAATAACAACTGCTATATGCATTGCTGTTGGAAAAGTATCATTTGAAGATTGTGATTTATTAACATCATCATTGGGATGAATTGGGTTTTTACTACCTAACACTCCCCCAGCTAACTCAATAGCACGATTAGAAATAACTTCATTCATATTCATATTTGATTGCGTGCCACTCCCAGTTTGCCAAACATGTAGAGGAAAGTGTGAGTCTAATTTACCAGCCGTCACCTCATCTGCAACTTTGACAATTAAATCCATTTTATCTTGTGTTAGCACGCCTAATTCACAGTTTGCAATAGCCGCAGCTTTTTTTAAGATTGCCAATGCATGCATTACTTCAATCGGCATAATATCTTTGCCTATATTAAAATGATGTAAAGATCTTTCTGTCTGCGCGCCCCAATATTTATCCGCTGCGACTCTAATCTCACCCATGCTATCTGTTTCAACTCTGTATGTATTCATTAAATCTCAACCTACCTCTTAACATTTCCGACCAATGCGGTATCATAAACTAAACTTTACGAATTAAATATTTTATTATGCGGCAAATACGTATTTATCAGCCAGGAGAATTTATTCTCGGGCAAATTATCTCTCTTTCTCCAGCAGCAAGTCAACATGTTGGGCGGGTATTGCGCATGGAAGTTGGTGAAGAAGTGATTTTATTTAACGGCCTTAATTTTGAATATCAAACTAAAATTGTTACCATCAATAAACGTGAAGTATGCGTTAGTATCAATGACTGTCAAGCTATAAGTCGTGAATCCAACTTGAAAATCACTCTTGCTCAAGGGATTTCTAAAGGCGATAAAATGGATTTTGTAATTCAAAAAGCTGTTGAACTTGGTGTCACCGATATTATTCCTATATTAAGTGAGCGCTGCGTGGTTAATCTTAATCAAGAACGTCTTACTAAAAAACAAAATCAATGGCAAGAACAAGCCATCTCTGCTTGCGAGCAATGTTGGCGGAATTTTATTCCAACAATTCATGAGCCGTGTAAAATTAACCGTTTTTTAGAAACATGTGTGAATGAGAATAAATTTGTGTTATCACCTATTGCACAGAAATCTTGGCACGATTATAAGAATATCAATCAAGAATTAACTATATTAATTGGCCCAGAGGGAGGGTTTAGTCCAGACGAATTAAAGTTAGCCGAAAATTTTAATTTTAATCCAGTTAATCTAGGACCAAGAATATTAAGAACTGAAACCGCAGCAATAACTACAATCAGTATTATTCAGGCTTTATATGGGGATATATAAAAATTATGCTCAACAAAGGATTTATTTCAATGAATGAATTTCAAAAAAGTATTTTAGCAGGTATTCCACAAACCTTGCCTGAAATGCCTGAATTTGACTACTCTGTTAGTCACGCCCCCAAACGCCAAGATTGCCTCTCTACAGAAGAAAAAAAACTCGCCATTTGCAACGCCCTGCGTTACTTTGACAAATCACTGCACAATATATTAGCCCAAGAATTCGCAGACGAATTAGCAAAATACGGCCGAATTTATATGTATCGATTTAGACCAACGTATAAAATGTACGCGAGACCTGTAGACGAATATCCAGGTAAATGCGATGCAGCCAAAGCTATAATGATGATGATTCAAAATAATCTCGATCCAAAGGTTGCTCAACACCCACATGAATTAATTACTTATGGTGGGAATGGTGCTGTATTTCAAAATTGGGCGCAATATTTATTATGCATGCAATATTTATCAACCATGACCAATGAGCAAACTTTGGTTATGTATTCAGGCCATCCACTAGGTTTATTTCCATCTCATCCCAACGCTCCGCGTGTTGTTGTAACTAATGGCATGATGATTCCAAACTATTCAAAACCAGAAGATCTTGAAAAATATAATTCTCTTGGTGTTACCCAATACGGCCAAATGACAGCTGGATCATTTATGTACATAGGTCCCCAAGGTATTGTCCACGGTACAACTATAACTTTATTAAATGCCGGACGCAAAATATCGAATAAGGAAAACTTTCTACCCGGGCAATTATTTGTATCTTCTGGTCTTGGCGGTATGTCTGGTGCACAAGCAAAAGCTTCTGTTATTTGTGGAGCTATTGGAATTATTGCCGAAATAAACCCTGCAGTGATTGATAAACGCCATAAACAGGGCTGGGTTGATGAGGTATTTACTGATTTAAAGCTTCTTAAAACTCGAATCGAAAAAGCAACCCTTAATAAAGAAGCTGTCTCGATTGCTTATCAAGGAAATATTGTAGATCTATGGGAATTTCTAGCCAACAATAATATTAAAGTCGCAATTGGCTCAGATCAAACTTCTCTACATAACCCCTGGTCTGGTGGTTATTATCCAGCCGGACTATCCTTCGAGGAGTCTAATAAATTAATCGCAGCAAACCCACAAAAATTCAAAAAACATGTCCAAGAAAGTCTTAAAAGACAAGTTATGGCTATCAACCGCTTATCTGCGAATGGCATGTATTTTTTTGATTACGGTAATGCATTTTTACTAGAAGCAAGTCGTGCAGGTGCCGATATTTTAAAAACTAACGGTCAATTCAAATATCAATCTTATGTGCAAGATATCATGGGACCAATGTGCTTTGATTACGGGTTTGGCCCATTTCGTTGGGTGTGTGGTTCAGGTAATCCTGATGATTTGAATAAAACTGATTTAATCGCTCAACAAACTCTAGAGCGTCTCCGTAAAACTGCACCGGATGAAATAACCAAACAACTTAGTGACAATATATTATGGATTAAAGAAGCTCAGCAAAATAACCTAGTTGTTGGCTCACAAGCAAGAATTCTTTATGCTGATGCCAAAGGGAGAATTGAAATAGCAAAAGCATTTAACGAAGCTATCGCCAATGGTTCGATATCTGGACCAATCATTTTAGGCCGCGACCATCATGATGTATCTGGTACTGACTCCCCTTATCGTGAAACATCTAATATCTATGATGGTTCACAATTTACAGCCGATATGGCAATTCAAAATGTTATAGGCGACGCCGCACGAGGTGCTACTTGGGTTTCAATTCATAATGGCGGCGGTGTTGGCTTTGGTGAAGTTATAAACGGTGGTTTTGGAATGGTGCTTGACGGTTCGCAACAAGCTCAAACAAATCTTCAGTCAATGCTATTTTGGGATGTAAATAATGGTATAGCACGAAGAAGCTGGGCAAGAAATCCTGAAGCAATAAGAGCAATAAAACTCGCAATTGCTGAAGAGCCAAACCTAAAAGTCACCATACCTAATTTAGTTGATGATGAAATCATAAAGTCTATTTCATATAAATAGGAATAGACTTTTAATACAACATGCCACGCCCACATTTTACCCTCAGAGACTATTCCCAAGGCATTTTGAGATATCTCTTATGCTTTAATAATCTTTTGTATCTATGTAATTATTCTTTGAGTCTGTAGAATATGTTTTGTAAAGGATGATATGGATATCCGACAAGAAGTCTAAAATGGAATTTTAGTTTGTTTAAAAAGGAAGACAGGGATTGTCTTACAGGATGTAACTATTGAAGTGGCGAGTAATTCTTTTCTTGATAGGATTATGACTTTTTCAGGGCAGAATACAAGTTTTAAAATTCACGAATCGAATTACCGTCATGACAATAGAGTTCTTAATTTTAAAAAAAAATATTATGGCAGGGAGCACCGCAATGGAATTGCACCGCTGCAAGGAAGCAGCACCTAATTAATCAACAAATCACAACCACTTTCTATACTTAAAATACTTATAAGGCGCCCAAGCAGCCGTTACCATTAACCCAATCGCTAAATAATAACCGTATTTCCACGAAAATTCCGGAATAAAATGAAAATTCATCCCATAAATACTAGCAATCAATGTCGGTGGTAAAAAAATTACAGCGGCAACCGAAAATATCTTAATAATATTATTCTGTTCAATATTAACCAAACCTAGCGTTGCGTCCAACAAAAACCCAACTTTACTGGATACCGCTTGCGTATGATGCGTAAGAGATAAAATATCTTTACGTAAATTAGTAATTCTTACCTTCATTATTTTATCAATTCTAGAACCTGACGAACTAACTAAAAAAGGTAATAAGCGATTAAATGAAACCAAGCTATCTTGAGCTTTCGCATTAAGATCACTACTTGTAGCTATTTTTTTCAAGATAAACTTATAATCTTTTGACTTTTCATCCGCATCATAGTTAAAAACAAGCTTAGAGTAATTATCTACTGTCATACCAATATGTTCCAAAATATCAGCAATCCTATCAATAGCTGCATCTAATAAATCTAACAATAACCATATAGAATCTTTATATTCAACATTATTTTTACTAACTTGTGACACAAACAATTTAAATGCTTGAGGCTCTATATAACGGATAGTAATTAATTGTTTTTTAGTTAAAATAAATGTAACAGGATCAAGTTTTGGATCATCGGTATCTGAATTAGAAAGCATAGCAGCAGTCATATAAACGTTCCCTTCTACAACATATAGCCTACTTGATATCTCAATTTCGACCATTTCCGCACGGGTTGGAACTTTAAAACCAAAAGACTCTTTCAAAACTTCAAGATCTTTACCAGATGGATTCAATAAATCAACCCAGATAGCATCAGCTAGGGTCATAAGGTTACATTCATTTAACTCTTCTTGACGAAAACCTTCGCCATTGTAAAAAGTCAACATAATAACCTCCTAACTATTTTCGAGTCACTTTATTTTAGTTAATATACGCAAAGAATTATGATATTGCAATTAACGATAAGGACGAATCATTATGAAGAAAATCTTCCTAGTTGCTACCTTTGATACCAAATCTCAAGAAGCAAATTTCCTAAAAAAAATCATTACTGAACTAGGGTTACCAGTGGTAACAGTTGATATTTCAACTGCAAATCAAAATCATAACGCAGATTTTAAACCAGCAGACATTGCAAAGTTTCATCCGAAAGGGGTTGAAAGTGTATTTTGCGGTGACAGAGGCAAAGCCGTTACAGCTATGGGGCAAGCTTTTAAAGAATTCATAAAATTTCGCGAAGACGTAGGGGCTATACTTGGCATAGGTGGTTCTGGAGGAACTGCTATGATTTGCGAAGGCCTAAAAGAACTTGCAATTGGCATTCCGAAAATAATGGTGTCAACTGTTGCTTCTCAGGATATATCATCTTATATAGGCAGTAGCGACATTGCTATGCTATATTCTGTCACAGACTTTGTAAGTATCAATAGCATTTCTAGTAAAATTCTTGCTAATGCTGCTGGCGCAATTGCCGGGGCATATCTTCAAGCAACTAAAAACAAGCTTGATTTTAACACCCTTCCAGCCATTGGTATCACCATGTTTGGCGTAACCACCCCATGTGTTGAAGCTATCACTAATAAACTTAAAAAGTATTATGATTGCCTAGTATTTCATGCAACAGGTTCTGGTGGTAAATCTATGGAAAAGCTTTTGGACAGTGGTTTTTTTGCAGGAATTATTGACCTGACCACAACTGAAGTATGCGACTATCTATTTGGCGGAGTTCTTGCTTGTTCCGAAGATAGATTTGGTGCCATCGCAAGAACCAAAAAACCCGCAGTAATATCTTGTGGAGCACTAGATATGATAAATTTCGGCAGTTATGATTCCGTGCCTTTGCAATTTCAAAATAGATTACTTTATAAGCACAATCCTGAAGTTACTCTAATGCGCACTAATATTGCAGAAAATACTAAAATTGGCGAATGGATAGCACATAAAATTAACCAATGCGATGGGGAGATTCGTTTTGTTATTCCAGAGGGTGGTGTATCTGCCTTAGACAAAGAATCACAAGCATTTTGGGATCCAAAAGCAGATGATGCATTATTTTCTGCAATTAGTAAAAATCTAACGATTACAAACAATATTTTACAAGCTAAACTTAAAATATTAAAGAA
>CAZADN010000041.1:7980-13191 GCA_964483895.1 uncultured Legionellaceae bacterium | reverse complement strand
CCATATCTATTTCAGGAAATTCTTCCAATCCTTCTACACTTATAATGCTTTCATTTTGTTTAATTGCCTCAGCCAATGCACGTGCACCACCATCAGTGATTAGATTGCCACTAATATTAAGGACACGCAATGTACGCTTACTTACAAGCATAGGAATAAGTCCTATAGCCTCATCATCACTGATATAGTTATTACTTAGATTTAGAACTTCTATATTCGTTGTTTCAATGAGTAATTGAGCTAGCTCATGAATTCCGTCACTTATTCGATTATTTCTGAGTTGAAGATGCCGCAGATTTTTAAAATTATTAGATTTTAAAGCGCCTGTTATTATATCGATGAATGAATTATCTCCGTCGGATTTATATGTATCGCTGTTATCTTGTAGCAAAAGTCGCTCTATATTCATAGACTCTGAGCGGCGTAGCAATACCTGCAAGTTAATATGATTATCTAGGTTAGTATCCATCAAATAATTTTTGGATATTTCCTGTAACGGTTTTGATGGGTCAATTAACCCGCGCAAAATATCACTTTCTGCTCTAACATCTCTTTTTGCCTTTCTTGCTGCAAACAAATTCATCAATGCAGCATTAAGTTCAGGATACTCTTCTAAACCAGCAAGCCTGGTAATATTGGTATTTTCAATAGCCGCTTCAGCAAGTGAGCGGACACTATTTTCATCAAAAGAATCGTTTGCTGAAATATCTAAATATTCTAACGAATTGTTGTTTCTTACTGCTTCTGCGAGTTTTCTAACATCATCACTAGATAAATTGTTATTTTCAAGCACTAGCCCCTTTAGTTTACAATGTTCGCTTCGTAAACTTTTGGCCAATTCTCTTACTCCTCGTTTACCAATATGAGTTGACTCGAGGTCAAGATATTCTAAATTATTACCTTTGGTCATCATGGCTTGGCATAGATACACTACGCCTGCTTCCAAGATGGGGTTGTGTTCAAGATTAAGCAACCTAAGTTTACCTGTCACAACTAGATTATCACAGATACATTTGACATCTTCTACATAAATACTGTTACTTCGAAGATAAAGAGCATCGATATTCGTCTTACTAAGTGTAATTATAAGTTTTGACGTAGAGTCTTTGAATCTGCCGCCAATTGTATCACATATTGCATTTAATGAAAAATAAAAATACAAAACCACGAAAAAATGATATACTATAATGCAAGTGAGATGTTATTCCAATGTACCGCATGCCCATAAAAATAAACGCTAAACTTTTTGCTCACATCGCGACTGGATTTTCATTGCGCGGTAGTGTAAACCTACAAGGTAACCAAATAGCTAACACTTGTGGATACCTGACTCAATATTTATGGCGTTTGAATATAACAAACTCCCTTCCTGAGCCTTTAGATGAACTATATCAGGCTCTTCAATCGTTACTAGCCCATGATAAACTGATAGAATTTCCTGACACTCTTGATTTGCAGAGTATCTCAAATAATTTGGCTCAAGAAATATTGCAACTTCAAAATCACACACGCACTCTTATACCTGGTGGGTGGGGGGATGAAATTGAATCTCATGCAGTTGTGTATGAATTTAAGCGCCAAGACGATAATTTATTGTTTTCAATTTATAATACTGGCTCTGGCATCGAATATCACGAAAATTATTCAAGTAAAACTGGCACACTGTATTCACCTATCCAAACATATTGCATTCCCAATGTTTATCCTATTCATTTATCGTCTGATCCCATAGACATAGCATTGGTTAGATTTATTTCTCTTCTCATAAAATCAAGAAATCAATTGTTAGGCGATAATTATCCAGATGCTTCATATATGTATGAAAAGGTATTCCCAAGCATTGCTTATTTAAAAGGTGAGCTTGTTTCCGTTATTGACACAATACCTCATCATCTGTGGACTTTAGGGCAACTTTCAGGTACATGTTCAAACGAAGTACTATATTGCCTTCTAATGATGCAATTTTCATCGGATAATGATTACCAACGCTTTATTTATGGTTATATAAATTACGCATTCAATGATTATTATGGCACATTAAAGCTCAAGCCTCATGCTTTGCAAGACCCTGGAGTACGCCATCAATTGATTATAGCGATAGAAGATAATCTTAGACGATTAATGTTACCAGGATGCTTTACTCTTGATGAGCAAAAACTAGAGTTAGCTAAGCTCGTAAAATACAAACATGAGATTAATTCTCCAATTGCTGGTTTTTCAGATACACATTTAACTACGCAGATTGTATGTGATTACAATTATCCAGTGCCTATTTGCGAAACAACTGAACCTCTTGTTTCATCTACGGCAACTTTGCAGCGTGCAATAATAGACCCCCCAAAAAAAATTCAAACTCTTGGAGATTTATTGCGTGAATTAAAAAGCATTTGCGCAAATTGCGCGCAGTTAAAAGATATGGGACAACCCCAAGCTATTATTGAGCAAATTGAAGATATAATAATTACAACACCAATATCTTATTTTCAGTCTATCACCAGCGCACAACAAGTTTACGAAATTACAAACCACATTATATTCTTACAAAAAACCTATGGATTTGCGTGCAAACTGCTTTATTCTGGTGCTATTGTTCCATCAATGCTTGTAACGCAACTTGGTATATTGCACGTATTAGATGTCGTGAATTCATGCTATCCATTGACGGCAAACGAACAATCCATGATGTCTCATGATATCAGTAGAATTGTTGCATACCACGCTCATGATCCTTACCTTGTAACTAACTGCATGCAAACAGATAAGCGTTTGCAGGAGATTATAAGTCTGTATCCTGACGATATATATCAATTCGATTTTGTTAAATATTGTAATTACTATTTGAGTATTCTTGATACTGAGCCTGTATTAAAAAATGAACTAGAATCATTATTTAAAAAAGAAACCAAACTTGATAATAAAAAACAGTATGATAGTTTGCACAAGCACAAAATGGAATCACTATATTATCTCATAACGAATTTTACTACGTTACAAAAAAACCCCAACTTTAAACCATTAATAGACAAATTTAATCATCAATTGCGGCTTGAGTGTTGTTTTGTAGAAGCACTGCGTTATTTTACAGATAATATGCATGATATTTATCTTCGTAATAATTTTTCTATAAAGCTCTCACGTGGTAATAATAGTCCTGTAATAATATCTATTTACGGTCCTTCAGCGTCTAGTAATTACAAGCAAGCCAATTTAAATCTATTACGTCATAAATACAACTTACAACCTGGTGTTTGTCAGCGCGCCCTTGCAGAAGGGCATCGTGTGATTGATAGAGTACAATCAGGCGGATACAAAGAAGCTCCAGAAAATAGATTACTATTATTGCCATTAGCAGAATCAGTAGATGAAAAAACATTATATGGAAACCAAAATGTTTTAACCACATCAAGAACCGTGATGAAAAAGGATGTAGACGCTAATTTATTATATGAATTAAGGCGCGTGCCAGAGACCCAACTGCTATTCACAGTGCGCTTTTTTCTCCACAACATGGATAAACTCAGTAATCACGATATGCGAGTCTACCTCGAAGCCAATATAACTGAGCGATTACCTATAGAATTAACATCCGCTAATCCCTTTATCGATGGTCTTGATGAACTCATTTCAAAAGGACTTCAATGTAGTCGAACGAATCAGGAAGTATTGTTTTGGATTCGATTACAATACCTAATCAGTAATGCAATGGATGAAATCAGATTTCCTCACGAAGCAAAATGCCTTACAGCTTACCAACAGGCGATAACTGATAGGTTATATGAAAAACAGTATAATTCTATTCAAACAGGATTATATCGATATCAATTTTTAACTACGATGGCACGCGTTCGACTGGGTGATGAATCTCCAGAACTTTTGTTACTTGCACTCACATCATATTTCTATATTCAAGCAACGCAGTCTCAAGATGAGATAGATCTTACAACGCGAGTTATAATCAATGCAGCGATTCATTCATTTAAACGTTTAGTAAATGAAACACCTAAATTAAATGAAAATATTATTCAAAGCATGCTTAAACCATTACATTTGTTAGATGATTCATACAGCATAAAAGGTGAGTACCCTAATTTCATAGCAACTTCACAAGACAAACCCGAATATACCATTGATGTTCTGCATGGTTTAGTTTTTGAAGATGGCTGGGCATTAACAGCTATTCCTATGGATATATTATATCATCCGATAATGCAATCCATTGATTTGAAGGGAAATAATACGTGTTGGCAATCATCAGATAGGCACATGATTCTTCTTCGACGCGATGACCCTCAGCTTGCATTACGATTTATCGCCAATACAAATCAAACGGAGCCTAAATACACCTTGCAACGAAAATGGCAAGTTCATGGTGTAACAGAATGGTATGAATTACATTGCTTTTCGAAAAAGCAACGCATAGCTCTGAATCTTCAATGTAATTTAATCCAGTCATGGTTACCAATGATATTACAGGAGCGTGATAACCGGATTTGGGTTAAGTGTGGGAAATCATCAAGCATACTCTTGACAAACGCTAACACACCACTGTATTCAACTAGACAAGTCGAGAGTGCGCCAATTGTTATTTGGGATGAATTGAATTCTCATGGATATAACACTGGGTATAGTTTATGTAATGATTTATCCAATAGTTGCAGAAAATTATTTGCAAACTTTGAAGACGAACGCTTTATTACCATGCTTAATTCGTTGAATAATCAACTTACCATTCACTTTGGTCGCTATAATTTTACAATAAAAGGCACATGGAATGCTCATCATGTATGGGAGTTTAGACAACAAGACAGCGAATATCTTTTAGTTAAAGGTAAACATGCCATCTCTCCTAATGTTGCAAGCCTTGTGTTTATGCATCAAAATAATTTTAATATGCAGCGTTGTTTATTACCTATACAACAAGTTGTGAGTCATAATAAAAAATCACAAACTAGTGAATATTATCAGCTCATTCATGATGTGACTGGTGAGATTCACGAAGCGCAATATAATAAATTACAAAAAGACAACCCTATTGCAGCGCTTTGGCAATATAGCAATACTGAACGCATGCTTGATTTAAAATTGGACGATGGTGAGCCGTATGCAGAAAAGCCATCAGATGCCATCTATCTCGCTTATCTTTATTTAGCAACCGAACAACCTAAACATGCATGGCGTGCATTGGATGATTGTGCCAAACGCATTGGTGGA
>CAZADN010000041.1:0-7970 GCA_964483895.1 uncultured Legionellaceae bacterium | reverse complement strand
GGACTCCATGGACAATACGATGAATTGGTATTTTTAGCATGGATTATCCATGCATTACCATATCAATTAAATGAAAATGATTATGATAAAACTGTGCGAGTTACATATGATTACGTAGCTTGCAAACTCAAGGCCTTAGCATTACTTTGTGAGTATCAGGAGTTAGGCCATGAGATTGTGTTTCCAAAGCATGCATTAAACGCAATTACAGATAACGATGCCATTCAACTTAAGCATGAAGAAGAAGTTAAAGCATTCTATAACTCTCTATCGAGTGAGATTTATAAACTATATACACTATATCAACACTTTAATTCCACCAACCACGCATGGGCACCTTTTTATTTAACGGATACCGAGCAACGTTATCTACTTAATACGCTATCAACCGAAAACTATCATAATGTTGGTTTTGATGGTTATCAACGACTGGCGTTGAATCTCAAGCCACTTAAAAACGAATGGGCCGCATTAGATTTAAAACAACGTGATGGAACCATAACAAAAACGCAACAAACCAGGCTAACTGAGCTTACGCAATTAATGAATAAAATGCAGGTTGCGTATGCGGATAATAAGGTAAATGAAGTAGCTAATATTGCTGTAATACTTCCCTATCCTCCTCCACACAACAAAAAAATGCAAGAAGTGCAGTTCCAATTTACCAACCAGTTAAACGCATTGGATACTGCAATCAGCGTTTTATCACCAGAATTATCTGATGATGATTTTTTTAAATATTTTTCATATTATTTTCAAATTGCGTACTACCGCGAACCAATGCCATTGTATGAAAAGCTAGTAGATTTTTGTAGAGATACAATTCGCGCAACCTATAAAATACCCTTTACAAAACAAGATAAATCCATGACTTATTTTTGTTATGCGTTATACAAAATAGCCATGCGTGCTTTTGATGAGAATAATATCATAAACTTTGATTCACTCGATTTAGAGACAATAGCCGAATATGCATCTAAACTGCGTACACCTAGTATTCAAATAACTACCTTAGTGAACCAGACTTACGACATATTATCGCCTAATGTTTGGGAAGAATTACCTAGCCCATTGGCACGAATGCCTATTGTTGCAGAAAAGATCGAAAATGCTGAATCATTTAAGCTATCAAACTTAATAAAACCATTAAGAAAATCACGCCACTATAAATATCATTTGTCTGCCGATGATTATCTAAAGTTAAAAAATTTGGCTCGATTGTACAGGTCAAATGATTATGAACTACAAAAGACTATTAACAAATTAAATCATGATGAGTTAAAACATAATGTATTATCAAGATTAGAGCAAGATGCGGGTTTCGCAAGATATACATCGTTACAAAATCTAAAAAATGAAGCAATAAACTCACCATTGTCGAACGTAATAGTTCGTAAAACTCTTGAAGTACGCACTTCTGAATGGAGTAACAAAGTTAATGTAAATATTTTCAAGAACTATCGATTAATTATGGGTATCGTCAATGAAGGGGCTTTAGATAATAAACTACTCTTATCTAAACGCCAACTTAACCTTGAGTCACAGCGACTAGCCCCATTGACGATTAACCAATTGTTAACGCTTTACTTTAAAGCAGATAAAACCTTGTATCGAGAAGAAACTGGTTTAACAGACGACAAAATTCAAGTTTTACATACAAAAATAAGCCATTTTGTTGAATTAAATATTCAAAATAAATATCTTAAGCGTATAAAGGAGCAATTACAGAAAGTAAATCGCATATCAAACGATACTGATAGAAACCAAGCAATTTATCAACTGGCTAAAATTATTTTTGCTAAAAATGTAGTCAATTCACAACTTGAACCTGAATTAACACTTATCCAATACCATGAAAATATACTTTTACGTCCACAGCAAAAATGGGCTTCTGACAAACTATTGTCTGCAAATAACACAACTTCACATCAAGGATCGAATGATTTCATAGTCGAGTTAAAACCTGGCGAAGGAAAAACACAAGTGATAATTCCTTCAGTTGCAAAACAAAACGCTAATGGGTTTGATTTCGTTATCGTTGAGACACAACCATCATTATCTAAAACTACTCAAGCTAATTTAAACAGCACATCAGTGAGATTATATAATCAACTTGCACGTTATTTTGAATTCGGTCGTGAAGACAGTTACTCAGCCAAAAATCTAGAGCGAATTTATAAATCATTCATGGATATTATTCGTCAGGAAAACTACTTAGTAACCACTGGAGAATCATCTCAGTCATTAGAATTACTTTATTTAACTCTATTATTAAATCCTCCTAAAATAATCTATGATGACGACGAATGGGATCAACAGGTGGATTGGAATGAGAAAATTGTTTGCTTGTTTAGGCAACGTGCAAAGGTACTAATTGATGAAGTACAAGAAGGATTATTATCGACTAGGAAACTCATTTTTAGTCAAGGAAATCTAAGGCGAATTCCTGACCAAATTATTGACGACTGTGTTAGTTTATATGATTTTTTTGATAAAGTAAGTGTCCATTATAATGCTGGCAGGTATTTTCTCTCAGATATCATAGTCAACCCATTGTTAATTTCTGAAGATGAATTAAAAGATGCATTACACGAGTTAAGTAGGCAGCTTGTCAATCATCCAAACAGCCCAATTCACATAGTATGCCAAACATTAACTCAGGAACAGCGGGACGTTTTAGTTGCCTATCTGAATGATGAAGGAAGCGCAATACCTGCAGTGGTTTTGCAAGCAAGCCATGCTGTCCAATCAACGTTAGCGTGTTATAAAGGACAAATCACAGAAATATTGATAGACACCTTACGGCGCCGTGTGATGGTGGATTATGGTCCATCACAATTAGCTTCAATAGATGTATTAAGCCGCTCTGTTGCCATACATTATCTTGGAAGTGATCAACCCAATGAAGGTTGTCAATTTGGTAATTACCTTGTATCCATCAATTGCACGATTCAATCACTGCTCATTTTGGGTTTAAATCGAGAAGTTTTCCTTGCGTGCATGCAACAAATGCAGTTGGAAGATTGGAATAAAATAAGAGAAGGGATGAATATCCCAGCACTCAATGAAATAGACTTGAATAATAACGAACAATTTGACACAATTTTTGATGCGCTACATCATCATAAAGCAATGCTTTCATATGCTTTAAGAACCCAGATATTAACAAAAATAGAAGTGAGCTCACAATTATTATGTGCTGATGCATACAATCATGTTGATATGTACCAAACCTGTCAAGGTACTACCGCAACTGCAGAAGATGCAGCACTCTACCATCAACGATTCCAACTTGATTCAAGTATGAACTTAGGAAATCGAGGCTACTTACTTGAGGTATTAAAACAAAAACAACCTGCCGTAAGTCTGCGAGCATTAGATTTTATCAACCTAAGAGAGTTTATTGCAAGCTTATTGCCTACCCCACCGACTATGATATCTGCACGGTCCATAATTGATATTGGTGCTGTATTTCAGGGAATTCCCAACTATGATATCGCATCAGCATTAGCTGACTTTGTGTATACTCATCAATCTCAATTTTCATCACCCATTCAGCATATTTTATTTTACAATAAATCCAACATACTTTGCGCACTTCGCGTTCGTGATAAATACATAACCACTAACTTATCTACAAATGAAACAGAAATTAATGATAGATTAAGTTGCTCATCAAATGAACGCATTAATATACTAGATAATCTGCATGCTTTAGGAGTTGATTTAAAACAACCAGAACATGCCTCTGCATTTGTTTTAATTAATGAACAAACGCAGATAGATGCATTTTTGCAAGGAATTTTACGCATGCGAGGACTAGAAGATCAACAGTCCATCGAAGTTATTGTTCCTAGCAAATTATCTGATAAATCTCTAGATGAATTGATAGATCTTATGGCTACTAATCAACAACGTAAAATAAGTCAACGGGCCTTTTACGCCGCATGTGCAAAAATGAAGAATGTGATTCGCAATGATCTAATCAATCGATTGATTACACAAAAAACAAAGGCTGAAAAGTGCCGATTAGCCAAAGCATTTAAAGAATTTTTTGTTGAAACATTGGAATTGGATTTGTATAAACTATATGGTGGATTAAGTCATAAGCAACCTACCGAGGAAATACTTCATTCAAAAAAAATAGCCTTGTTGGCACGTTGGAAATCGCTATTAACTGAGGCATTATCTGCTGCTAAAATTCCAAACTTAAATAATGAATACCATTCACTAGAATCACAAATGCTTGTCATTATCGAGCAAGCACTACCTATTTGTGAGACCTATTTCCGCGAAGGATTTTCAGATGAAATAAAGCGAGATGTTTCTCTACAAACCTTTAAGCAACTAAGATTCCAGCAAGTACATGAACCGATAGTGCTTGAAGAAGAACGACTTTTACTGATTGACGGATTTGCTGGGAGCAGATTGAATGACATTTGCTTTCCTATTCTAAATGAACTAGGTATAAATCCTAATCTATTTTCTAAAGAAATATATGTTAGTAAGAATTTTTATCAATGTTATCGAAATCAAAGATACTATGATCCAGCCTATCAAAAGCCTGTATTAGCACTATTATTCAAACTACAAAACAACGACGACATTGATTGCCTTATGTTAAGTCAAAGTGATTTAAAATGTTTTTTAGATAACCCTCTCCTATTACAAACAAACTTTTGGATTGAAACGACTGACCATGACATAATCAAGGGAAATCCACCGCAAAATATAAAAAATAATTATAAATATCAAAACATTATCAATCAAGTTCGTTTTTTTAATGGTGAGACTCATCAACTCCTTAATGAACCGAGCGCTATCAGTTGGCTCAGCCAAAACACGCAACAGAAACTAATATTTTTAAAAAACATAGTTATGCCTTATCGTGCAACACACGAAAAAGCATATAAAGATCTCGAAACACACCTATTGCAAATAGAGCAGATAAACCACACTATAGTGAAAATAGCGATGCTGGAAGATATTCATGCTGTGGATTGGCGAGCTGAATATCCGAATCTTGCAATCACTGAAACAGATTGTTCTATGTTTCAATCGCTCTCACAAGCCATTCACAGCGTGAAAGAGCTCTGGGAAGACTTACCTATACTAAATAATGACTTAATTAATCGCCTAAAAGTATTCGAATTACCTGCATCTGCAGAGGGACTGATGCTGAATTACTGCAATGATTTATGGCAATTAAAAAAATTCATGAATGAATTGATGAATATTAATCCATCCAATCCAATCAATCGCTTGTTTATTGACCCAAGCTATCATGCAGTCTTGCACCGTTTTACTAATGAAATGATTGATTGCTCAAGTGAGATAAATTTAAATACCTCAATCTTACGTGTGCTACATAAACTCGCTACCCTGCCTTTCTTAAGGGATAAGAAAAATATTGAATTAGCAATAGCTGAAAATGCTTGCATTGATGAATTCATGATAAATGCCTTATTAGATAAGGCTGAACACTATCCAAATCTGGTAACAGCGTTATTTAAGAATCACGGGCCACAGTTAACAAAAGAACATTTCATAACATTACAAAGGTATCCTCAAACGTATACTTCGTTAATTGCTCAGTTGAATAATCCTCATTTTGCTAAATCTTACCTGCATTCCTTGATTCGCAATAATGAATGTCAGAAGGATGTATTGCTTAACGTGCTGATTAGATATAGTTTGGATATCGATGATTTAGAATATATTGTTAAGCACAAGCCTATTCCAATACAGGTTATTTATGCATTAGTTGACCAACCTAACTTAAGTGATAAATTACTTGATACACTAATTAATAGAGCAATAAAAAGCTATGACTTATCTTCTAAATTTGCACAATATAAACCATACAATCGACGTTTGCTACCATACACCAATAACTTTGGTCTCGATCTCTCTATTGATATGCAAATAAAAGCACCGTCTTCATCAAATAGCGTAAATATTATTTATGGATCAAAACCTGGAGGTTTGGGAATACAAGAAGCAATTATACAAAGTGGAGAAATATGTAAAACCGTTGCTATAGCGACAGTTGAACATTATTTTGCGCGTCAATTAGGTTATTTTCCTATTCCATTAAATAAAAAACATGGTAATGATGTTATATCAATTCGTGAGTTGGCTAAAAAACAAGGCTCCGTTCAAGGTGAGTTACTCGAGGTTTCACAGCTTGAAAAGGTATTTTCTAGCTTAGGCATTGAAACCGAGCTCATTAACTATGCAGATAATCTCGAGTTATTAAAAGAAACACTAACAACTAATATAGCAATTGGTAATGTACCGATTGTATTTTTTCTTGTGCAAGATAATGGTCTCCCTGCTGATGAAGGAGCTCCAGAAAAAAGGGAGCATGCTGCAATTATTAATAACTACATTGCCTCAACTGGTGAAATTGAACTCATTCATTGGGGCAAATTATACCATACTAATGTAACTGATTTGTATAATTCCTCATTTATCTTAACTGACACAAGAAAGTCAGAATATTACGAAGCAGTTCAAGAGGGTTCAATAAAACACTATAAACAACGTAGTAAACGCCAATCTCCATTAATTAAACAATCAATCACTCCTGAGCCAGATACTGGCTTTCGATGTAAACTAATCTTAGCTAAAAAACCAATATTGGATAACATACTAGCACATAGAAGGTGTATATTGCCGCAAAACATGCTGGCTAAATTGAATAGCGCGTTGGTAATAATGAATAATACCTTGCATAATGCTCCAGCAGAAGAACCTATCGTATTTGCACTCGAGCAACTTACTAAAGTTATAATACAAGGCATAGAAAATAATACTAGACATCTTTCCAAACCCGCTGCAGAGAGCAAATTGCAAGGAGGCTCGGAGCGCAGAACCGGAGTATACACGCAAGTATATGAGGATTCGAGCACCGAATCGACGAAGCAATTTGCCTCTGCAGTAGGGTTTGGAAAGATGTCTACTATTTTATCTGATAGAAACATGGATAGCTTGGTTCGTATTATCACGCATAGTCAGCGTGTTTTAAAGTGTTATTTAGCTCACATAGATAGCGCTAAAGAGAATCAAGTGAATAAATTGACAAATAGTTCTTCGCAAGCATTAGCAATCGAGCTTGCAGAATTGGATGCAATAGTGAAAAAATTGTGTGGTGCAACTTATCCAGCCACTTATCCGTACCTCATTGCAAATGGTGATTTGCTGCAGCGAGCGGATATAT
Organism: uncultured Legionellaceae bacterium; assembly: GCA_964483895.1. GTDB lineage: Bacteria > Pseudomonadota > Gammaproteobacteria > Legionellales > Legionellaceae > 2-12-FULL-35-11. Next base: position 748 of record CAZADN010000041.1, on the reverse strand, counting down.
TGAGTGTTATTTATAAACTTACTGAAACAATTATAAATAAATTATTATCACCTGATAGTCTTTTTTGGTACAGCCAAGATCATGTTTTCTTTGATATGTATGACCTTAATGATTCATATTGTCACTTTTTAACTAAATCAGAATTGATGTCACTCTTAATTAATATCCTAAATATAAAATATTCAGATAATCACGAAAATAATATTTTATTACAGTGTTTTTATTTAGATAAGATTCTTCCTCTTGCAGATATAGAGTTATTTAAAGAATATATATCAAAATATGCGGAAAATATTAAACATTATGAATATATATTAAAAAATACTATATTTTACAGTTCTAAGTTATCTGATGTAGATAAACTACAGATTTTATATAAATTGCGAGATCTTTTTTTACCAGACAGTAATATCGTGATAGATACCGCCATTGCAACAAACTCTTATTTATCTGAAAATGATTTTAATTATTTAATTGATAAATATAAAGATGATTCGAATTTATTATTTCATTTAATCGAAAATAATAAATCACCCATTATCTTCGAGCATTTGAACCAGTTATTAACTTACGAACAAACAGACAAAACAATATACGCATTTCTTAGTAAATATGAGTTAACTAAAGAGCAATTATTATTCATAGCTAAAAAGATGCCTAATAAACGGTTTCATATCAGTATCTTCGACCAAATAAATACGGACGAAGAAGTATTTGATGCTTTGATTGCTTGTGGTTATGCTAATTT
>CAZADN010000040.1:0-13337 GCA_964483895.1 uncultured Legionellaceae bacterium | reverse complement strand
ACCGAATCGACGAAGCAATTTGCCTCTGCAGTAGGGTTTGGAAAGATGTCTATTGATTTTCAAATAATTATAACATGAGTCATCTTCTAGTTTCACATACCTTTAACTGCACCACCAAATCATCCCCGGTTTGTTGCACCAAATATCCTTTTAGTTGTAAATTATCTGCAAATATACTTAATTTTTTATAAAACATTGGTAAATGTGTCTTGTATAATATGCGTTTTCCTGGTTTTACAGAAGATTTTTGCCAGCCAGCGTAGCCCGCAAGAAACGAAGTGGATTGCGGGTTTTGTTATCCTGTAATTCGCTAACGCTTCTGACAGGCTACTACTGTGACAAATCTTAGAATTTGGATTAATTATATAATCAACAGATTGGAGGCACTACCGATAAATTTACCAATTACCAATTAAAAAGTTATAGACCGTATTTCATTATATGTATTATACAACTCATATCCTGAGTCGTTATACTGGCTAGTTAATTCATCAACCAGGTTCTTATACTCTATATCCTCTTTACTTGCGTTATTATAATCTATTTTTGCTAAAATAAACGCTGCTATTATTAAGGTTACACCAATACATATAATTGCAATTGGCATAGGCAACAGAAATGTATTTATCGTTGGAATTAAGACTATACAACCTAAAATTATTAAAGAACTACCAAGAAATATTCCTGGAGCAATTAGCATAGACTTATTAAATTCTCGCTGATTATCATTGTTATTGAAATGATACTTAATATTTGAGAAAAAGCTATGTTTTCTAATATTTATAGATTGAGATTTGGCTATATAACTCGCAGACGTAATTGCCCAATTACGCTCTAGCTCTTTATACTGATCATACATTTTGCCATATTTATCATCTAAATTTTGTAGTTGCATAAATTTATCTTTATGCTGCTCAATAAGATCATTTAATTCTTGTTCTTGACCATAAGCTAATAAACTTTCGTATTTTTCAAGAATTTCATCACGTCTCTGTTGTAAAATTTCTTCTTGGGTTGGTTCGGCTTTACAACCAAGAAGTTGAGCCAAATTTCTTCTGCCTTGTTCCAAAAGTTCTTGTCTAGATGAAAGCCCTTTAGTAACAAAGCTAGAATGATACCCTGCCGAACCTCTAACATATTTAAATGGACGTGCTTTGAATTTAAAGGAACTTTCTTCGATATCTTCTTTCAGAGGCTGATGGCTTGTAGCAGCAGGTTCATTAGTATTTCTTGGAATAACACCAAAACCAACATTAGTAACGGTTGTTTGACCTCTAGTTAATCTATATGCTTCTGGAAGATCTTCACCCCAACAGTAAATCTGGCCTGGTAACAAGTTGCCATTGCTATCACATAATAAGAGTTCCATAGAATTTAACTCTGGAGATACACAAAAATAATTTAATGTGTCTGCCTCATCACCTGCTAAAAAGATATAAGAGTTAGGAGTTAGTTCTATTAGCCTCCTGTCTTTACAAGCAGGTATAGAATCAAGAATCGTTCCCTGTTTGGATATTTGCAGTAATCTTATTGGATCCGTCTGTTCTTGGTAATAATCTAAACCAATAAGACTTGCACGGACTATAAAGTTGCCAGGGCTACGATATATGGAAACCTCACTTGGTCTGTTTTTATCTAGACTAATAAAAGCCCCTGCTTTAAAGGTCTGTTTTATACGACTTTCATCCTTTAAAATATCTTTAAGATCTTCTGCCGTCATTCTCAGAAGCTCTTCTTCTGAACCTAAAAAATCATCTAGTTTTATAGACATATAAAGAGTGCCAGTAACCTCGTCTGGAGTATATGGCGTAAGCCCCAACTGTACGATTGCCTTTTTGTCAACCCACCCAGAATAAAGAGCTTCTCCCTCCGTATATGGAATTGCAAATAGTTTATATTTACCCAGGTTGACTCTCATATATGGAGCATTAGAAAAATCTACTTTTGTATCATAATGACTAGTTTCATCGTTCGTACAATAGACTTCATCATTAAACTGGATGTTGCCATTTGAATAAATGCGCATCAAATTATAGCCGAAGCAAGAATAGAACTTTGTATCAATATTTGCTTGTTTTAAGGCATTCATCAGTGCTGGGGTAGGATTTCTTTTGTCATGTGCTATTATCTCAATATAGGTTAACCCATGCTTTACTATGCAGCCTATTTTCTTTATTTCATCAAACAAAGCTTTAACAAAGTTTTGCAGTTGAGCGCTAGTGATTTCTAAGGTTTGGTCTATAGGTATTCTGTTTTGTGGTTGTGGAGGAGTGAAATCTATACCTTGCAAATGTACATTTGGAATACACTTGGCCCACATGGCTATCGCAGATTCTATCTGAAAAGATGAATATGCAGTTGTTTTTATTTGTTCTTCTGAAGTATACAAAAAAGACTACCAACTTGCGGTTTAAATTTTAACTTATTGTATCACTTATGACTGTAAATTTAAAGATAAAAATTGGACATCGTGGATTCAACCATCATTGCAAGATGGTAATTTAAACTTTTTAGCAATCGATTGAAACTCAGTCTTGTATTAAAGTACATTCACTTGAGCCCTAATAGTGAAATTAGACAGTTAAAATACCTATCACAATCTCGCAAATAGTAATCTTCCCCTAATTTTTCTAATTCTTGTATGGACGGTATCTTCTTAAAAGGATGAATATGCTCATCATGTGTAATTGCTCGTTGATGAAACATATCTGGATTCACATGAAACGAAATTATTGATAAATGTTAATTTATAAACATTTTCATCGAATTGAGGTTGTAAAACTCCTTCTTTACTTGGTTGGATTTGTATAATATCAACGCTTTAACTAGCAATGCTATATTGAATATTAAAGCCCAGTGCTTTAACAACAGGCGTGCAATTTCTACCATGCTTTTTAAATTCAATAATTCCGTACCTCTCCATTGTATTTAAAGTACGACTCAAATTACTAGGAGCCCTATCAACAATTGCTGCAAGAGCTTTAATAGACTCTGGCTTGTGTTCATCAATAATTTTCAAAAGACGCATATTATTTTCACTTAAAACTTCACACAGTGATCTCATTGAACTAAACCATATTTTAGGCTCATTCTTTCTAGGTTTATAACGACCAGATGCAATTGCCAAAACACGCTCTTGAAACTTTTCTCTCTCCATAATACCAACTTGCAGTACTTTCATTTTAAAGTTCCTCTGTCATTAATTTCATCTAAAATCCTGTTTACTTCCATAAAAAAATCACTAAGCAACTGCTGTGCGCTTAAAAACTCGTACGGTGTGCCTTTATCTTGAATATTTTTATGCATATGATCATATTTCATAATCCGCCCACTATATCTCCCTCCTGACTTTATAGAAATAGGATGCGCATTATCAAACCCTAAAATAGGTTGATTAAAGTTGTCATGCAGTGTCAAATTATATCTAATGCCATGTGGTCACTCTTTTGATGCATCAACTTTAATTGCCTCTATTTTATACCAATATCCATTCTCTTCCGTATACTCAGTACCATCTAATAAAAGTAATGTATCTAATCCATCATCAAACCGCATTAACAATCCATTAAATATCAACTGCTGATATTTAATTTTATTTCAAATAGAAAAAATTAGCAAATATTTCAAACTATTATTAAAAAATAATGTGCGTGACTTTTGTGTGTTTGAGGACGACGCCATACGCCATTGTACGACATTTGTAGTGGTTGACGCGCAGCAAAAAGTTGTTTAAAACCAACTAATTAATAAACATGTGGCGGACTAAAAATCCTTGTGTCCCCAGTTCGATTCTGGGTCTGGCCACCATATAAATCAATAGGTTATGTGGTGGCAGCCAAATTCAGTAAAAGATAAATAAAAAAAGCCAAAAGAAATTTGTGTCTTACAAAGATACTAACTTTAAATCAATTTCATTTTGTTTTTTTATTTGTGTGGTTTTTTTTACGTAACAATGTAAGCACCACCCCATTTTGCTTTTTAGAACAAACCTTATTAGCAGCATCATATAGATTTTGCAACTCAGTTGATGAATAATTAGTTGTAATTGGATATACAGTCAATTATGCGTTCCCACTATCTGGCATATGGTCGCATTATCATCACAAAATACATCCATGAACGCAGAACCGTCTTCTGGTATGCCTAATTCTCGGTGAGCCCAGCTCATCCCTGCGTCGTGTGTGATGTAGACATAAGGCTGAGAATCTGCCACGCCAGCAGGTGAATGTACCGCCACACATGTTTTCAGATCTTTGCCGCAACCAAAGGCATGGATACGTTCATAGAGCTGTCCATCGCTGTTATCAAGAGATCCTATTTTTTCCCAAGTGAACCCATTGTCTATGGTGGTATATGCATCCACTACAGTTAGAAGTAAGGATCCGGATGGTATTTCTAAATGGCGTAATGCAGTGCACGTTGACCCCGAACGATTGCAACGAACCTGCGAAAACTCATCCACGCTAGGCGCATTAGTCGAGGTGGTGGTGTTTTTTTGATCTAAAATTTGAGGTTCACTCCATGTCACGCCCCCATCAGTTGTAACATAGCTAATCGGCTTAACGACATAAAAACCCTGTACGTATCCATTCATCCCGCCAACAACTGTACAGATCAATCCCGAATCTGAGCAACTGATGTCTTCTGCTTCAACATACGCTGTTCTATTTTTAGATTTCGGCAACGTGCGCGATTCAGACCACGTTTGCCCCATATCGGCAGTAGTGTAAACAAACGAGGCCCCGCTTGCTTCGTCATCTTTACCTAATATAACGCAATGTTCACCCCACGTACCGCAAGCCAACCCTTTAACATAACTAAATGAATTTTGTTTTCGAAGAAAACGCTGCTCACTCCATGTAAGACCGCCATTATATGTAGTGTACGCAAGCATATATTCTTTGGTATGAGTACGCTTAGAACCAGCTACATGACAAAGCATGCCCGCATCATCACAACTCACTTTCATGATCCTACTGTTCCAATTTTCCATCGGGATTTTAAACGAGCTATAAAGTATGATTGGTTTGCTCCAGGTGTAACCTCCATCTTGTGTACTATAAACAACATGATCAATGTTATCTTTTTTAGAAACAAACCCAACAGCCAGGCAACGTTGTGCAGTAACATCGCATGAAATACTTGTTAAATTATTCACGTGAGTTTTAAGATATGTTGAATCAATCGTCATATCTATAGACGATGCCAAACCTAGAGCTGATACGCACATAAGTCCAATAAAGAATAAATACGGTTTGATAGTACGCATAAATTTCCAAATAAAGGCAGACAAAAATTGTCAAATAAAGGTCATGCAGTATATATTCACATCTCTTTTATGTCAATTATGATGTAGTCTGATCTTTTTTCATCCTTTTGTGATGCGAAAGATCTTTTATAATCGATCTGTCTATGCTTGACGACTTTCATCCACAGAATCTAGTAAAATAGAGACAGATGCTGACTTAGCCTCGGAACCAGCAGTTGGCGCTGGAAGAGATACTATTCTTAATCTTTTACCAAATCGCGCTACCCAGGAGCTATTCGCAAGAACACTTACTCCTGTGTTCGGTGAAGGGTTTCAGCTTTGGAATGCTCAGAAAAGATCGGTTCCCTTCCATATAACTATTGCGCAAACTGACAAGTTAAATGCCGCAATAGCATTGGTTAGAGATACCACAGAGGAACATAAAGAAACTGCTGCACTATCTATATAATCGCATTGTAAACTTTCCAGCTCACTGGTTTTTAAAAATATTTAAAAACCAGTGAGCTGCGTTGAGCCGTAAAGATAAATGAAGGATTTATGAAATGAGTATATCTTCAGGACTTACGAACCTTCTGAATAACTTCCAATGAAAATGGAGACATCTGCTTGATTACTGTCGAGCGACATGTTCCTAATGGTAAAAAATTACACTAACTCCATTAAGGACAATTATGTCCCATTTAGTTATAATCGCTGGGATAAGGTTATAATTTTCAAAGTTAAGACTTAACGACATTCTTGGAGGAAATCTTTGCCTAACAACACAACAACTCATCAACTTGCTTTTGAATTAGGTAGTTATCTGTTAAAACAACACTGGCAATGCGCTGTTGCAGAATCATGTACAGGCGGAAGCTTAGCCGCCGCGATGACCGACTGTCCTGGTAGCTCACAGTGGTTTGATCGAGGATTTATAACCTATTCAAATCAAGCAAAACAACAAATGCTGGCCATTTCAGAAGACATCATCACAAGATTTGGTACAGTGAGTGAAGAAACAGCTCGAGCAATGGCTGAAGGTGCACTGCATGCCAGTGCAGCGCAAATAACAGTAGCGATAACAGGCATTGCAGGCCCTGGCGGCGGCAGCACTGAAAAACCAATCGGTACAGTGTGGATCGCCTGGGCTAGTTGCTCCGAGCCAACACGTGCTACCTGTTATTCATTTAAAGGTAATCGTACTAAAATACGTCAACAATCAGTAATCAAAGCGCTGCGAGGGTTAATTTTTTGCTTAACGGAAAAACAAAATCCATAGACTCAACCCTTCCAATTCACCTTATCTTTTAGTTGACAAATGCCAAAATAATAGCACAGTCAGCTCATGCTGAGGCTTACAAGATAAACAACGTTTTAGCATTACTTATGATAATTAGATTGTCTTATTAATAAAAAAACATTATATTGCTAACTTTAAAAACATACTTACCAAATTTATTATGCCTATCAGAAAAAGCGCCAATACAATTCGCAGAAGATCAAAACCTGTAAATCTCGAAGCTTTTCCAAAAATTTTAATGTCAGATCTTTCGGTAACCAATGGAGAAGCTAAATTTAGACAAGAAGACTTTAGATTTTTATCTGAAAATGAATATGGGCGTTATCGAATTAATAGCAAAAAAGTCGGACATGCTTTAATAAACACAGAATTAGATGGCACAATTACCGCTAGACAATTTTCCTTACCTAATGCAATAGATAAAGACACTCCGCAAGTAATACAATTAACTAATTTTGAAAAAATATATAAACTTGGTAGAACTACTTATAAAGCTTTAGGACCAAACAATCGCACTTGGTATGCAAAACGCTCTGAAGCAATTAAAATAACATCAAATGAACAAGAAATTTCTGCTGATTTAGCTTATTTTTCTGAAGAAGATGAAGTAGGAACCGACCCTTTTGCAAAAAATAACTCTAAATTAACTAGATTTAAACAAACAAGAACCGAACCAATTATTACAAAAGGTGGAACCGACATTACAATCGATCGTCAATCGGTGATTTTTCGCGATCAAAACTCTGAACGCTCCATTACACAAAATGAAGTTAAAAATAAATCGGCTAAGAATGAAGCCGAAGATTTTTTAACACAAAATAGCGAAACTATATCTGCTGAACTAGCCTCACATATCAATTTTTCTATAAATAATAAATTTTGGGAACAATTTTATTTTCAGTGGTTACACGTAAATGCACATTCTTTAACTCATGAAGATATCGACCCACAAGTTTCAGATAATCTTGTCTCAGCTCCTAGTTGGGCAAATACCGAAATGATGGTGTTAGAACGAATGGCTAAGTGGTTTTCATTAAATGTAACTGATTGTGTCGTCAAAATAAACTCTTTATTTGAACTATTAGCATCTAGCGAACTAGCTGATAGAATATACTTTCAAGTAATAATAGAAATAAATAATAAACTTATTCGCATAATTCAAGACATAGACCCTTTACAAAAAAATCCAGAGCTTAGAAAAGCATCAGATGTAGCTCAAGCGGTCGGGGTAGTTCACGCTCTTGCAAATGATGCAATACCAATAAACACTCAAAAAGCATCACAAAGAGAATGGGTGCCTTTTGATTTTCAATCTTTTAAAACAGTGCCCGAATCATTTATTCCTAAATCATGTAGTTCAACCGAACAAATTTATCGAGCTACAATTATCGATTTAGAAACTATGGGATTAAATTACGCTGAACATGAAATTATCGAATTAGCTTTAATATCTTTTGAATTTAGCAAAGAATCTGGTGTATTAAGAATTACCAGAACTTATAGTTCTTTTAACGATCCAGGCAAATTAATCCCAGAGGAAATAACCAATATTACTGAAATCACCAATGATGATGTTGCCGGCAAAACTATTGATTGGGGCATAGTATATCAAGAAGGTTCTAATGCAGATTTCATTATTTGTCATAACGTACCATTCGACAGAAAATTTTTAGAAGAACAAACTCCTACTGAAATTCAAGAGTTATTTAAATCCAAACCATTTGCTTGTACATTAAAAGATATAAATTGGCAAGCAAAAGGCTTTAATAGCAGTTGTACATTAAAAAATTTAAATCTCTTATTTGAATATGTATTTAAAGGCCATAGAGCATTAAATGATTGCTTTGCAACTTTTAATTTATTAGTCGTAGATAAAAACAATTTAATTGAATTATTAAATAATATACAAACAAAACATATGTTTTTATGTGTAACCAAAACCCCTTTTGAACAAAGACATTTATTATTTGCAAATAATTTTCAATTCTTTAATGGCGATGGTACGAAGAACAAATATTGGTTCAAGTACCTAAAACCCGAAGAAATAACTGCTACTGAAAACTGGTTAAACCAAAAAGTCTATAATGAAGCAGGAATGAGCGCTACTCTTCCACGCCGTGAAGTGCAGGCTCGTGAAAAATACTCCGCGCGGATAGAAAATGCTACTTTGTTTTTCCCAAGCAAAAAATCAAAAAGACCTACTGAACTAGAACTTGCACAAAGCAACAAAGAAGAATTAAAAAAACCTAAAAAACTTCGTGCTTGACATATAGGAATATAATATTATGAAATTTGTAGAATGGCAAAACACATATCCAGACTCTTTTGTAAAATACCCTGAAATGCAAAGTCTCTCTGGAGAAGTACAAAAATGCATTGCAGAAACACTAGCACTATTGCAAGATAAAAATCTTTTAAATGATGTTAGTCTTGAAGCTATTTTAAATCTATTTAGCAACTATCTATCCTCAACTGAGATATCAGATATGTTACAAGGGCTAATTAATCATCCACATATGACTATAAATAACTTTATTTTTATATGTAACCATCAAGAATCTATAGATTGCATAAACCTTTTTTTAAAATTAGACCATCAAAATTTTACTTTTAAAGAATTTAAAAACAAAGCTCTAATTAATTATCAAGTTATCTCTGGCATGAGTACAGCATTATATTTCTTTTCTTTATGTGATAGAAATTTTTCTTTAAATGAATTTTGCGTAATATCTAAAATTATGGCAAATCCATTATGTAAGGCTATATTAGAATCTTGTACGCGCACCTTTTCAGATTATGAAGAAAATACACCTATTTCTGCTCTTTATGCCAACAATCTAATTAATCAAATAGTTACAGAAAGAAACCAAAAGAAACAAATAGCTATTTTTTATGATGCTCTCGCAGTATTTCGCGTTAATCCAAGTTCGCAAAAATATATGTTTTCAATCTACGCAGATATAGACTTTCATTCAGCTCTATTAAGCGAACCTGAAGAATTAGCTAATATTCATAGAATGATTGGTCATGGAATTAATGTAGAAAACATAATAATTAAAGAATTAAAAAAGCTTATTCACGCAAATATAGCAGAAATTAAAACTTTTTATGATAGTAAACGCGTTAAAAATCTAGTAACTACATTACTTACAAATGTAATACCATTTGATGCACTAGATCAAATAATTTACAAAGTCGCAGCAGAAATAGAAAAAAATGACTATTATTCTACACGCGATTATAAACATTTAATGTCAGAAATCCGCGAAAAAGCAGAACATATTGTATTTCCTCAAAATACTTTTAAGGATGAACTTGAGTCTATACCTGATATAGAAAGACCTAAAAGACGCTTTGAGATTTTTAAAAACGATGATAGACCTAACGAACAAAGCAATACTGCTAACAAAAATCAACAAAATTTTAAAATTTAAATATAAAACCAAGTTCGACGATTTTTTATTTATAAAATTCGTCGAACTGAGGTTATTATCATAAAAAACCATAAATTACACTTTCTACAAATTGCTTACTATACTAAACAAAAGTTCTAATTAATTGCAAACATTAATATACTTAAAATAAAACTATCAGGACTTATGATTAACACCAAGGGAATAAAATGACAAGCTTAAGTAATGTAGATATTAGCTTTTTCTTTGCTGCAAGCTTTATAAGTTGCTCATATATTTTTACTGATATATTACTTTTGCGTTTATTGGCAATATGCGGAAGTTCAGGGTATATATTAGGCGCTTTACTTACAGGTTACGATGCTGATGGAATGTTAATGATTTTATTATCAAGCTCTATTAATTTGCTAGTTAATCTAATTCAATCTATAAAAATAGCTCTAGATAGAATACCAATTATGGTGCCTAATAACTTACGTGGCATTTACTATAATAACTTCCATAAAATGAAACCCAAGGAATTTTTAAAAATATACAAACTCGCAAATATTAAGATTGCAAAAAAAACGACATCCTTATTACGCAAAACCAACCTGTTGAAAATTTAATTTTAATAATAAATGGTGCTGCCATGGTCAAACAAAATAATCAGAATATAGCGATAATTAACGATGGATTTTTTGCTGGTGAAATGAGCTTTATCACTGAAACTAATGCGAACGCTGATGTAATCGTAAATAGTAATGAATTAAATTATTTAAGTTGGCAAAGAAAGGATATTGATAAACTAAAAATAAAAAATCGAGAGTTATATGAAAAACTTAATCAAACTCTAGCTATTAACGTGATACTAAAAGTTAACCAACATGTTAAATTTGAGCAAGTAAATATGCGCTAAAAATCTAGTTAAAGGAGATAAAGTTTATGGCAAAACATGATGTTGCAAAACTTACAGAGTTATATCTAAATACTAGAAAAACTACAACTAACTTGTGTAAAAATCTTGCAACTGAAGATTATGTCATTCAAAGCATTGACGATGTGAGCCCACCGAAATGGCACTTGGCACATACTAGCTGGTTTTTTGAAACATTTATCTTAAATTCATATTTAAAAAATTACACAGTATTCAATAAAAATTATCATTATTTATTTAATTCTTATTATCAAAGTATTGGAAATCCATATCCTAGAAATAAAAGAGGCTTATTATCTAGGCCCACCGTTACTGAGATATATGATTATCGTAAGCAAACAGGCTCACACCAATTATTTGGAGATCTGTGGGAGTGGACTATGAGTCCTTACATCCCATTTCCAGGCTTTAATATTAGCAATAACTCCATTGAAGAATATAACGGCAAATTTATGTGTAATCAAATAGTACTTAAGGGTGGTAGCTGTGTAACACCAAAGAATCATATTCGTCTAAGCTATAGAAATTTTTTTCAACCAGACAAACGTTGGCCTTTCACTGGCATTAGGCTAGCGTGCCAAGCATAAAATGAGGGATAAAAATGAATAAATATTCTACAATACAATTACTTTCTCCATCTAATAATCCAAAAGATATAACAAATGGCTTTTTAAATGATGTAGAAAAAGGACTTTCTAGCAAGCAAAAATACATTCCACAAAAATATCTTTACGATAAAATTGGCTCTGAGCTATTTAAACAAATCACATATCACCCAGACTATTATCTAACAGCTTGTGAGCTAGAAATCATCAATAGTTATAAAGATAAAATAAGTGATTTGGTTACAGAGCATAACATAGATGTTGCCGAACTTGGTCCAGGAGAAGGCGTAAAATCACAATTACTATTGGAATCATTATTACAAAACCAAGTGGACTTTCATTATTATCCCATTGATATATCAATAAGCTATTTAGAAGAGGTGCGAACTAAAATAAATAAAAAACTAGATATACAAATAACCCCTATTCAATCTGATTTTTTTCAAGGCATACAATGGCTAAATGAAAAGAATTCCAAAAATAAATTGATATTATTTTTAGGCAATAGTATAGGAAATTTAAGTGACCAAGAAACAACAAATTTCTTTTCTAGCATTAGGAACTCTATGCGTCAAGGTGATTTTATATTAATTGGTTATGATCTTATAAAAGATAAAGAAACTTTGATGAGGGCTTATAATGACAGTTATATGCTATCTCGAGATTTTTATTTAAATATACTTCACAGAATTAATTCTGAATTAAATGCAAATTTTGATATAAATAATTTCGCTCATTATTGTAAGTATAATAAACGTAAAAAAGCAATAGAAGATTTTTTAATAAGTAATCAAGATCAATCCGTAAACATCGATAACAAATTAAAATTCACTTTCAAAAAAGGAGAGTCGATTCACACTGATACTTCACATAAATATAGCCTTAAGCAAATGCATGACTATGCAACAGCAGCTGGATTCAAACTCATTGAAGATTTTATCGAATCAAAAAATTTCTTTGCCGACAGTCTTTGGCAGTACAGCAAATAACCAGGAAAACAAAAAAATCATGCATGGTGTATATGGTTACATAGAAATCTCTGAGGAATTAATGCATTTGCCTTTCTTTAAATCTCCAAATAATGTATTATTAATACTAAGATTTTTTCTTAAAATTGAGTAGTACGTAAAAAATACGCAAGGAATACATCATCGTGGAATGCCTTAGTTATTGTATCGCAAATAAAATTGATCTAGCTCGCTTAGATGGGTATTATAAATCAGAGCACCCTGATTATATGTCAATTCGTTCACGTGATGTCTTAAAACTTTCCCCCGTAGCGTCAGGTAAATTCTTAATTTTTATTTTTAAAAATGGCACTGTAGTCTCTTGGGGAATTAAACGCCACCTCATCAACGAATACTTAGCAACTATAAAATTATATGCTGATAAACCAGTTAATTTTTTAGTACGCGATGAATTTGTTTTTTCTCAAGGCGATAAAACAACCATCGAATCACATGATTATTTTGAAGTAGATTGTTTAACAATAGATAAAGATCTAGACAGCGATGAGTTACGCTTAAGTCTATCTTATGGCTTCTCTCAATCAGTAAAATTACAATACTTTGAAACAATTCTTGAAACTTTGATAGATAAATACACGCCTATTATTTATAAACTATCAAATAAAGGTGAAATTTCTATTTCGCGCAATGAAATTCGCAGAATCGTCGGTGAAATTTTAGGCGCCAAAAGTGAAATGAACTTAATCAGTAATTTTCTATACCATCCAAAATACTTCTGGCAGCATCCAACTCTGGAAGAGTATTATATTATGCTCGAACGCTACCTACACATCCAAAGACGCGTTAATGCGTTTAATCATCGCTTAGATACATTAAATGAAATCTTT
>CAZADN010000039.1:12608-13376 GCA_964483895.1 uncultured Legionellaceae bacterium | reverse complement strand
ATCCAATTAGCACTTCGTTTGATTCTAATGGGATTCTCCAGATGATACTTTGCTCAACAGTAAAGTTGTAAAGTAGTGCTCTTATAATGTTTGTAATCAAATCTGACATTTTATCTCTATCGAAGTTTTTAATGTACATGCACAATGCTAATGGATTGTTATCAATATGTGGGTTCTTACGAACAATTCTGTAAAACTCCAAAAATAAGTCTGTCAGTTCGTCAGCAGTTGCGCCTTTTCCATAGTCGCTAATTAATTTCATTCCTAAATTTGTTTCGTTTGGTTCCGAGGCGTATGTTAATAGTTCTCTTAATCTTTTGTTATCGCCTTTGCGGCAAGTATTAAAAAGTTCATTGAAAAATGTATCAATATATTTGCGTGCCTCAGAACAGAAGCTATCTGGTAATGCTTGAATAACATATGGATCCAAAAAGAGTTTAGTGTCTAACTTTTCATCAATATCAATGAAAGGAATATCCTTATGACCATTAATATTTAAATTGAATTTCTGCGAAATATGAATAATAAATTCCTCCTAGTATAATAATTATTACTTATTATTTACGTCAAAGAGAAAAAATGATACAATCTTATTAGTTTGAAAAGGCTGTACTCATTTCCCCTTGACTTGGGTCAGCAAGGCATTAATATCTACGGGAATAGATATCAATGCCTTTTTTCTACAATCAATATAACCACCCCTTTCGCTTTTATTTGATGAACTACCCCAAATTCTCACGAAACCATTCATAAAAATGATGTAGTGAT
>CAZADN010000039.1:9934-12598 GCA_964483895.1 uncultured Legionellaceae bacterium | reverse complement strand
AAGTGTAGTAGATTTTCGTCTTCATAGTCCTTTTTGAAGAGGCATGTAGTTGGATAATCAATCGTAATAATATAGTCTCCATTTTGTAGCACATGTCTTTTCCTTTGACATGCGCATATCTTTTTCAACGAAAACTTTGTTTTTACTATAGTGATGTCCAAATGGATACCTATTAATTGTTTCTTTGTTTCTTTTGAGATTGCAATACAATCTTGTTTAGAACAATAAATAAATAAAATATGGTTGTGTGTCATTTAACCACACTCCCTAATTATCTTCATCTTCATATTTAATTATAATTGGGACTCCATTGTATCGCCCACTTAAATATGCCATTTCAATGTTTAAATCGGACCGAGATTTTCCGCTTTCAAATTCATCAAGCCTAACAAATTCAGACTCACCATTACGGTTTGTGGCAAAATAAATTTCATCTTTCCTTAATTTACGTAAATTCAAAAGACGAGATTCATGCGTAGTGATGATAAGTTGATTATTATTAGGAGTTTCTGGATTTAGGTACATCGATATAAGTTGATCAGTCAATAGAGGATGCAGGCTTCTATCAATTTCATCTACAATGTATGTAACATCTTTTTCAGGAGAGGTTATCATTTCCAACAATTCCAAAATCCGTTTCGTTCCATCAGATTCTTCTTTAAACTCATATTGCCCATACCTACTGTGAGTGAATTGTATGGTTTTGATGTTCTGAAGTCCATCTGCATTTGCTTCAATAATGTAGTAATTGTCATCTAATCGCATAACTACTGAGATTAACTCGCCATCACGATGCCTCTCTTGTTGAAACATTTCTTTGAAATTAGTTTCAATTTCTTCTACAACTGAAGCAGGGGCATCTTTAAATGCTTGTTCGATAGAAATGTCTATATATGACATTTTGTTAATTGGTATATCAAGTTGCAACAAGCACTCATATAGCTTTTCATTATTTTCGGGGTAATTTAAAAAACTATATCTACCTAAGTCTGAATTATTGTTTGGGTAAACAAATTTCATCTTTGTCAAGAACCATCGATACAAAGATTTCAAATATTGCAAAGAGAGGTCGGATTCAAATAGATCTCCTTTTTTTGAATTAATCTCTTTTAAAAACAACGAATTTTCTTCGCTTGATGAGTCAGAAAAATAAATGGACAATCGTTTATTGATTTCAGAGTTCTTTGTCTTTATCCTAAGCTCAAAATGTTGCTTTGTAAAATCTCTTATAAAGATCAACTTCTGCTCTAATCTGGAATTTTTCTCGATGAGCCATTCTTTTGCAATTTTTTCTTCATGCCAAGATAATATAAAGCCGTATTCATACACCTTTTTATCAATAAATACGGTATATATAAATTCTGTATGCTTTTTAGCCCACACCTTATCAGACTTATTAACTGACATAAACCTCTTGTCCAAGTAACCGTTCAAAATTATTTTTTTACCAAAATGCATAGCCTTTATAATTGTAGACTTTCCCGCAGCATTTCCACCATAAATTGATGTAAATTTTAAAACGGTTTGTTTGTATGCCTTGAGGAGATGCCCTGACTTACCCCTTGCCTTTCCTGTAACAAGATTAATACTCTGTTTTTTGCCGACTGAGGCAAAGTTTTCAACAGAAAATTCTAATAGCATAATATTCCTCCAAGCTCCAGTTAATCCGCACATTTATTAATGAATAGAAGATTTAATTGTAATTTACATAATTATAAGTAGTTTTAAAACGTATTATGCGTTTTATTTATCTCAGCATATCACGGAATAAATTTACTGTCAATAGGAAGACACGTTTCATTAATCAATAGGTGTCTTCACAATCATTTAATGGTATGCCAAAGGGACGACTTCACGACGGGGTCGTCCTTTTGTTATACCAATAAAGCTTTATCAAATGGCGAAATTAAAAAAGGAGGGGTTCGGTTATGCCATTATTACAGCCTATTAGGGCATCTCCCTGATTTGATATGTATTTTTTCTAAACATTAAAGGCTTTTGAGCTTAGATGTAATTATTGCATAAATAAAGCAACTGATTTAAAGCTTGTACGTTCTTAATTTGTTAAGCTTTTCAGTTTTGCTAATTTAGAGTACCTTTATTATCAGGCAGTCCTAACGTGGGGCTGCTTTTTTATTCCAAATAAACAGAAAGGAAGGAGTGTAACCGGTTTTGATGTTGTCTACTGATAAACATAAGCTTCAACTCTTGATCGAGTGTTAATGTTTGATAAATATGAATAATAGACAAAACTATTGGAAATCGCGTTCCGGTTACGGATTTGACTATGGAATTTTTTGGTGAGGCAGTAAACACATTACAAGTATTGGTAACAGCGTTAGGGGCAGGTCTAGGGCTTTGGGGCGTTGTCAATCTTTTAGAGGGCTACGGAAGTGACAATGCGGCCTCTAAAAGTCAGGGTATTAAGCAATTAATGGCAGGCGGCGGTGTCGTTATTGTTGGTACAAATCTTATTCCTTTATTGGCAGGGCTTTTTAGCTAATGTTTGGTATGTTAGGCAGGCTTGCAGATGCAGTAAAGCAATTTTTAATCGGATTAGTTGAAGGCAATCTTGAAAGCATGTTTCTTGACGTTAATGAAAAAGTTGCAACAATAGCTTCTGAGGTCGGTCAATCCCCCCAAGATTGGAACGGCAGTATTTTT
>CAZADN010000039.1:8413-9834 GCA_964483895.1 uncultured Legionellaceae bacterium | reverse complement strand
GAAACGTGGTTAATAAGCTTCGCTATGAAAATATTGTCCTTATGCATTACCGTCATGCTTTATGGACGAATGATTGAGATTTATCTTTATTGTTCTGTAGCCCCGATACCTTTTGCCACGATGAGTAACCGAACATGGGGAGGTATGGGCAATCATTATTTAAAAGGGCTGTTGGCATTGGGCTTCCAAGGCTTCTTTATTATGATATGCGTAGGAATTTATGCAGTACTGGTTCAAACAATGGACATTAATGGAAACATTCACATCGCAATATTCCAAGTTGCCGCCTATACCGCCATACTGGTTTTCAGCCTATTTAAAACCGGATCTGTTTCAAAATCTATCTTTAATGCCGGTTAATTTATATAAAAGGAGGTTTTATTTTATATGGCATATGCCCTTATACCAAAAGATTTATCAAAAGTAAAAACAAAGGTTGCCTTCAACTTAACAAAACGTCAGCTCATTTGCTTTTCGTTAGGTGGTTTAATTGGTATACCTACTTATTTCCTTACTAAAGGAGTTATAGGCACTGATTTTAGCACCTTACTAATGGTGATTTTAATGCTGCCGTTTTTCTTGTTTGCTCTTTACGAAAAGGACGGTTTGCCCCTTGAGAAATATTTAAAATATTACATTAATGCACGGTTTTTGAATCCAAGGGTGCGTCCATATCAAACAAATAACTTCTATAAGGTTATTAGCAGTCCGGATTTCTGTAACCCTAATAACGAACATGAAAATGTGGTAAAGAGTGTTGTTGGTAAAAATAAAAAAGCAAAATCAGCGGCCAATGTTGATAAGGCAAAAAAGCCCTCTAGTGTTGATAAGCAATCAAATACCCCTCTAAAGATTACGCCAAACAAGCGGCTTAATTTATTTGAAAAGCTACGCATCTCAAATGCTGTTAAAAAGGCTAAAAAGAAAGGTAAGATTGCCGCAACTGCCCAACAGACGGTGGCTTATAAAGAAATGTACAAGGATGGTATATGTAAGGTTACAGATAGGCTTTATACAAAAACCATCCGGTATTTCGATATAAATTACCAACTCGCCAAAAACACCGAAAAGGAAATAATATTTGAAAACTATTGCGAGTTCTTAAATTACTTTGACAGCTCTGTTACCGTTCAGCTATCGTTTATCAACCAAAACGTAAACTTAGACGAATTTTTAAAGGCCATTGACATTCCGCACCAAGACGATGACTTTAACGATATTCGTATTGAATATGCTACAATGCTTAAAAATCAGCTTTCCAAAGGTAACAACGGCTTAACGAAAACTAAATACGTTACGTTCGGCGTTGAAGCTGACAATCTAAAAGCAGCAAAGCTTAGGCTTGAGCGTCTTGAAAACGACATCATTAACAATTTCAAGGTTTTAGGTGTTAACGCTTACTCTTTAACCGGTTATGAAAG
>CAZADN010000039.1:6288-8313 GCA_964483895.1 uncultured Legionellaceae bacterium | reverse complement strand
AAAATGAAAATTGACGAGCAGAAAAAGGCTATAAACAACGGCTATGGCATGGATATTTTACCGCCTGATCTAAGCACTTACGGTGATGAAGCCAAGAAAATGCTTGAAGATTTGCAGTCAAGGAATGAACGAATGTTTCTCGTTACTGTGCTTGTACTGAATACAGCAACCACAAAACAAAGGCTTGAAAACGATATTTTTCAAGTGCTTGGCTTGGCTCAAAAGTCCAACTGCTCACTGTGTCGCCTTGATTTTCAACAGGAAAACGGCTTAATGAGTTCTTTGCCAATAGGAATAAACAAAGTTGAGATTGAACGTGGACTTACTACTTCGGCAACAGCTATTTTTATTCCGTTTACAACGCAGGAGCTTTTTATGGAAGGTGAAGCTTTATATTACGGGCTTAACGCTTTATCCAACAATATTATTATGGTTGACAGAAAAAAGCTTAAAAACCCTAACGGTTTAATACTTGGCACTCCCGGCAGCGGCAAATCATTTGCAGCGAAAAGGGAAATTGCAAATGTCTTTTTGATAACATCTGATGACATAATAATTTGTGACCCGGAGGGCGAGTACTACCCATTAATAAATAAACTTAACGGACAGGTAATAAATATTTCTCCGGCGAGTACTCACTACATTAACCCTATGGATATTAATTTAAATTATTCAGAGGACGATAACCCGTTATCCTTAAAAAGTGACTTCATTCTATCGCTGTGTGAGCTTATTATTGGCGGCAAGTCTGGTTTAGAACCTATTGAAAAAACCGTGATAGACCGATGCGTCAAGCTTATTTACCAGCCTTATTTAGCTGATCCCGAACCTTCCAAAATGCCTGTTTTGCAGGATTTATATGAGGTGCTTATGAATCAGCCGGAGCCAGAAGCCAAAAGGATAGCTACTGCCCTTGAAATTTATGTTACCGGTTCACTTAACGTATTTAACCATCGTACAAACATTGATATTAATAACAGGCTTATATGCTTCAATATTAAAGAACTTGGCAAACAGCTTAAAAAGCTAGGTATGCTCATAGTTCAAGATTGTGTTTGGAACAAGGTAACTATTAACAGAGTAGCTAAAAAATCAACTCGCTTCTATATAGACGAGTTCCATTTGCTTTTAAAAGAAGAACAAACAGCAGCATATTCGGTTGAAATATGGAAGCGTTTCCGTAAATGGGGCGGTATTCCTACGGGCATAACTCAAAATATTAAAGACCTTCTTTCTTCAAGGGAAGTAGAAAATATTTTTGAGAACAGCGATTTTATCTGCATGTTAAACCAAGCCCCCGGTGACAGGCAGTTTTTAGAGAAGCAGCTAAATATTTCACCGCATCAGCTTTCATACGTAACAAACGCTAACGCAGGCGAAGGGCTTTTATTTTACGGTCATGATATAGTGCCGTTCATCGACAAGTTTCCGAAGGATACATTGCTGTACAGTATTATGACCACAAGACCTGATGAAACTAATAATGCATAGAAAAATGACAAAAAGGAGTTAATATTCTATGAGTAAACTAAAAAAGCTATTTACGGTTTTTCTTGTATGTATCATTGCGCTTACAAATACAAGCATTTTAACTATTTTTGCCGGAATAAACGTTACTGTCGGCAGTACGTGTACCGCATATTTTTACGGCACAAGCAATATAGCCACGGGTGCAGTATTTTGGTATCATAAATACGGCTATCTGTACGACTATTTCAGCGGAACAAATAAGTATTTCGATGAATCCGGTAATTTAAACGGTAGGGCAAGTATTGGAGTTAATCTTAATTACCTTTACGAAAGCGCAACGGTAAGGGTTAAGCTTATGAATACGGACTTTGTTCATAACGGCATAAGGTATCAGGCTCCTATAAATACTTCCGTTTCAACAGACCAAAACTACTACATAAATTGGGATGACCAATACCAAAATTACTACGACGACAGAGATGTTTACTTTTACCCCACGACACTTATAACCGTATACGCAAGTAATTTTGACGGTACACCGTATAACGGAATACT
>CAZADN010000039.1:1929-6188 GCA_964483895.1 uncultured Legionellaceae bacterium | reverse complement strand
GTAATACAGGCTAAGGAATCAGCAACACAAACGCCCATACAGGGTATTACCTATTCAGCAATCGGGCAGGACAATACAAGAATATTTGCAACAACAGACGCAGCCGGAAGGGCTGTTTTTTATTTGCCCAATACTTATCAAACTATTACAGAAGTTTCTTTTCCGTCCGGATACAGAAACAGAGGGCTTGATATTGTCGTTCCAAACTTATCTCCACCGCCAACAAATTTAGATCCGGCAACCGGGTTTAATGTTGAGGGGTACGGGGCCGTTATAACTAGGGATGTAAGCTATCTATATGACATAGCCCTTGATACAAGCACCCTGTCGGTTACTTTGGAGGATAGCGAAACAAACATGCCCATAGGTGGTGCAAAGTTTGATGTCCACAAGGACGGTAATTTAGTTAAAACTATCGTTACCGATACCTCCGGCGTTGCAAGGTTTGATAGCATATCAAACGGCAATTACACAATAACGCAAGTATCATCTGCTCAGTATTATAATTACAGCTCATCACCTGTAGCATTCACTATAAGCAGCGGTGACAAAGTTATAAACGTTACTAATACAAAGAAAAAAGGTAATATGACTTTAAAAGCCCTAGACTCCAAAAACGGCAACGGTATTGCAAATGCAAGCTTTGTTTTATCAAGCCCGGCTCAAAACAGTATTGTAACGACAGACGTTAACGGAAGTATAAGCCTGAATAATGTAAGCTACGGCAGTTATACACTAACGGAGCTTCAAATACCGGCTCCATACAAAAGTATTAACCTAAACCAAAACATCCTACTTGATGATACCAGTAATAATCAGCTAAGGACGTTTTCATACGATAAGGCATTAGGGACTTTAAAAATAAAGGTTACGGATTTAAACACAAACGATTTTGTTGGTGGCGTTAAGTACGATATAAAGCTTGGAGCCACGCTAATTCAAAGCGTAACAACAAACAACTTGGGAGAAGCTGTAATAACGGATTTAGATAACGGAACCTACTCTATAATACCTACGACCGTTCCTTCTGATTATGTACTCAATGCAACTCCTACAAATATAGCCATAGCTAATAATACAAAAACAGCTGACTTAACTGTGAGCCGTAAAAAAGGAAATATAAAAATACGGATTTTAGACAGTTTAAATTCTGCTCCTATACCTAATATGAGCTTTACAATAGTAGGAAACGGTATAAACGGTATGGTAACTACTGATGCAAACGGCTTTTTTCCATTGGATAATCACATTTACGGTTCTTACAGCTTAACTGAATACAGCGTTCCTTTAAACTTTAAGCCAAAGCACCTAACCATTTCAACCCTACTTGATGATTCCACTAATAACCAAACCCGTACTTACTATTATGATAAAACATTGGGAACATTAAAGCTGCGTGTTAAGGATTCAATTACCTTTGAGCCGGTTGCCGGAGCTAAATACGATATTAAGCTTGGAGCAACACTAATCCAAAGCGTTACCACTAGCAGCGCCGGAGAAGCTACTATTACGGATTTGGATAACGGTACTTATTCCATTATTCAAACAAGCGTTCCTGCTAACTATGTTTTAAACTCAAGTCCGGTCAGTATTACTATTTCGAGTGATAATAAAATCGCTGATTTGGAAGCAGACAGAAAAAGAGGTAATCTTAAATTAAGGGTTTTAGACAGTGTTTCCGGTTCGCCAGTTCAAAATGTTATGTTTACTGTAATCGGAAACGATTTAAACAGCATAGTGTCAACGGACTCAAACGGATATTTACCTCTTAGCAATATCCTTTACGGAAGCTACTCCATTCACGAGTATAGCGTTCCCAGTAACTATAAGCCAAGAAATTTAACTATAACCTCGCTTCTTGATGATACTACAAATAATAAGGTTGTTGATTATCAATATGAAAAAATTCTTGGCTCAATTTTAATAAGAGTTACGGACAGCTTAACCAACAGCTTTGTAAGCGGAATATCCTACGATATAAAAAACAACGGCGGTACTGTTGTAAAAAGCGTTGTAACAAATATGCTGGGAGAAGCTAAGATTGAGGACTTAAATTCGGGTACATATTCAATCGTTCAGACGGCTGCTCTGGCTGATTATGCCCTTAATACAAATCCTGTAACCGTTACGGTAAACAGCGACAACAAAACCATAGACTTAAAGGCTGATAAAAAGCGTGGCAATATAAAAATCAGTATAGTTGACAGCATTTATTCAGCACCCATTCCCAACGTTAAATTTATCGCAACAGGACAAGGGATTAACAATATCGTAACATCGGACAATAACGGCGAGCTTCCTCTTGATAACTTAACCTACGGCATATACACGCTTACGGAGTACAGCATACCTTCTGCATACAAGCCGAGAAATCTAGTTATCTCGATAACCCTTGACGATACAACAAACAACCAAGTGCTAAAGTATTCTTACGGTCAAGTTTACGGCAACCTGACGCTTAAATTACTTGACGAAGATTCCGGTACAGTTATAAGCGGAGCAAAGTTTGAAATTTATAAAGGTGGTATACTACTTAAATCCTTAACCACAGGAAGTAACGGCGAAGCAATATGCCCAAGCCTTGATTCGGGCGTATATACTGTAAAGCAAATTGGGGCGGCTTCTGGCTATGAAATAATGCCCGATGTTAAAACCATAACTATGTCCGGCATTGATGATACTTTGGAGCTGACAAACAAAAGAAAATCCGGAGGTATGTCAATTTTGTTTGTTGATAATGTTGATTCAAAACCTATATCTGGCGCACAGTTTTTACTTACCGGTAATGGGGTTAATAAAATAGTTACAACAACCGCAGATGGTAAGTTGCTATTAACCGGACTTCCTTACGGTAGTTACAACTTAACGGAATACTATATACCTCCACAGTTTGTAGCAAGAGGACTGAGTATCAATATAGTAATTGACGACAATACAGTTGGCACCGAAATGAACTACCGATACGGAACAACATACGGAAGTCTAAATGTTCACGTAACCGACAATGAAACCGGAGAGCCAATACCAAAGCTTAGGTATGAAATTCTTAATATCGATGGCAGCTTGTTTTATGGATTTACTACCAATTCCAACGGAATGGGGAGCAAATCTAATATTCCGGTAGGTACTTATACTTTACGGTTACATACCTATCCGTATAAATATTCAAATGCCAACGATATTGTTTTTAATATAGTAGATGCTTCACCTAAAACAATAGACATTTCATACACGCCAAACTACGGAGCTTTTGAAATAAACGTTAAAGACAAAGATACGGGAAAAGCTGTTAGCCAGTATAGCTTTGAGCTTAGGGACAGTAATGGAACTACCGTTAAAACGGCAACCACGGATTCTTCCGGTAAAATCATTATACCGTCTATTAGGTACGAGGAATATACTTTAAGGGAAGTAAGCAATAATGCCGGTTACGAGCCAAAAGGAAGTGAAGTAAGCTTACTACTTAACGGGTCATATGTTCCTTATGAATATATGGTAACGAGAATAACCGGTGGAATAGACATACAGTTCATTGATTCGGTTTCATTATCAGAAATACAACAGGAAATAGGATTTAGGCTTGTTAACAAGGAATTTCCGTTTTTGCAGTATTATTATCAGACCGGAGCTAACGGCTTTTTATCGATCCGTAATCTGCCTTACGGAACTTATTCGTTGCACCAGCAGTCATCAGCAGACGGATATTTTCTTTCGGAAGCATCAATTGATGTTGATGTATCGTCGAAGTCTGAATTCAAAAGTTATAAATTTAAGCTTGAGCCTTACGGTTCTATGATGGTAAAGGTTGTTGATGATGTTACAGACCTGCCAATACCAAACATAACTTTTAAGCTTCATAAGGATGGAGCTTTCGGTGAAT
Organism: uncultured Legionellaceae bacterium; assembly: GCA_964483895.1. Taxonomy (GTDB): domain Bacteria; phylum Pseudomonadota; class Gammaproteobacteria; order Legionellales; family Legionellaceae; genus 2-12-FULL-35-11. The sequence continues at coordinate 2,308 of CAZADN010000039.1, read as the reverse complement.
TGGTGGAATTTGTTCCTTACTTGGATGGCGAAAATATTTATGTACATAACAAAGCATCTGCTAACAACACAAATATAATAAATACCGGTTCCAGCGGATCAGTAATAGTAGCTGGTTTGAAATACGGTAAGTATCACCTTGAGCAACTAAATAAGACTTCAGACCACTTGTTTCCAAATCCTTATACTCTTGTTATTATTGACGACAACACAAAGCTTGTTAAGCCTGTTTTAACTAATGAAACTAAAAAGTTTGATATAAGCTTAGCCGTCTGGATAAACAAGATAAATGGGATTTTAACCGGGTTTAATGCCAATACCGATACAGATAAGCCTATCGAAGTTGAAAAAGGTGATGTTGTAGAACTGGCATACGAGCT
>CAZADN010000039.1:0-1829 GCA_964483895.1 uncultured Legionellaceae bacterium | reverse complement strand
CCCGATACTGCCAGTGGTTCTGCATTAAGAGTGCTTTTCAGAAACCGTTCAACAACAGATTCCGGTTTAGGAGCAGCCGGAAGCTACTCTGACTATTTGCGCTCAATCGGCGTTCCTACTTTTGATGAGTTTTCAAATGGAGAGCATGTAATAGCCGATTATCAAAAATATGTAGGCAAGACGTTGGTAGGAACTCTTAGTCCCAACGCAATAATACTTAACAGGAATTTATTACCTGACGACCATTCAATACCTGTAGGGGAAGTATATCGGGATACGATGGAGCTTGAAATAACAATACACGAAGAAATAGACGTACATACATTGGAAAGCAGCATTGAAGCTCAAATAGTCTTCGATGAAGGAAGTAGCCAAGGCACAACGGTAAATCAACCTCTTATTGTTAAAGTAGGAAAAGATACAGTACCTAATCCAACGCAAGAGCCGGAAAGTACGATAGTACCCATACCAACGCCAACTGCTACCCCAATCCCAACGGCTTCGCCTACAGCTAATCCTCAAAATACGGCAACTCCTACACCCACGGGAATACCAACGGCAACGCCTACGGGAAGCCCAACGGCAACACCAATAAATTCAACGATACCAAGTAATACCCCAAGGCCAACCCCTACAAGAAGGCCTGTTCCAACAGCTACACCAACCAATGCTGTAACTCCGGTTGCTACACCGGCTCCTACGGTTATTGTTACACAGATTCCCGTATACACTTATTATCCAACTCAGCCACCCATTAATAACGGAAGCAATAATTCTGGTAATGGTCAAGGCACTAACTCCGGTAATTCTGGCAATAATACAAATGGCAATAATACTTCTAATGGAAGCAGTAACAATAACGGTAGTAACAATACTACAAATGGTAATGGTAATTTAAACGGAGGAAGTACCCAAGCCACCGGTAATAGCAGTTCAAGCAGTAATGGCAGTCAAAACACAAATAATAATGGCTTTACTAATACAGATGTAAATAGCCAAAACGAAGCTAATAAAAACGGTTCTTCAAACAGTACAAATAACCAAAGCTCCTTTAATAATTCTAACGATCAAAATCAAAATAATGGCTTTTTTAACAATATTCCTAATAATGGAGGCACCGGCACTTCCGGTGGCATGGGAAATAACGGCGGTAATTCAGGAGAAATCTATAATAATCAGCAAGCTCAATCCGGAGTAAGTGGAACCCCTATCGGAAACGTTGGGACTTACAATAATAATGATTCTACAAATGGTAATGGCCTTAAAAAAGCTTATGAAACAGAAAGCTTTATAGTTATGTACAATGAGGTTGACGGTAACTATATTGTGTTTGATAAGAAAATCGGGCTTCCCTTAGGTTATTTATTAAGACCTTATTATACTGATAAGGAAATTTTAAAAAACCTTATTTATTTTAACAAACAAGGGAAAAAGCCTTTTGTCTTAACTCCAAACGCTGCTATTGGTATAACCACCTTTGCAGGCTTGCTGCTTTTAATCTTTATTTTTTACCTTGCTGTTGCAAGGGTAAAATATTATAAGAAAGCTAAAAGATATAACAGTAAGGTTATTGTGATGCCAAGGGGTTATTCGCCATCTGTAGGATTTAATATGCAATAAGGAAGGAGAATTTTATGTTTAACCGAAAAAATACTGTTTACTTTGTATCTTCAGCTAATAAGCTTACAGGCACATACATAGCTGCAAGAAACTTAAATACCGTTAAAAGGCTTGGCAAACGAAGCAAAATAATCGGAGATTACATAAAAGCTAAATTGCCGATTAATATTTATACGCCTTTGGTTGACGGAAGATTAGTGTTTACCAGC